>PWEO01000064.1 GCA_003553525.1 Clostridiaceae bacterium | reverse complement strand
AGGGGGACAATTACTCCGTCCCCCTGTCCTCTCTCTATTCCGCTGGCCTTGTTTCTCATGGGTTTTATTCTTTTCCCAGGAGGCGGAACATATTCTTTTTATAAGCTTCCACCCCGGGCTGATCGAAGGGGTTTACCCCTAAGAGGTAGCCGCTGATGCCGCAGGCTTTCATGAAGAAATAGACCATGTAGCCGAAATAGTAAGCGTCAATTTTCGGCAGGGTCAGGATCATGGCCGGGATCCCGCCGTCATGATGGGCCTCCAGGGTTCCCTGTAGGGCCTTTTCATTGATCTCTCCGAAGGTTTTGCCCACCAGATAATTAAGACCGTCCAGATTTTTATGATCCTTTTCGATGGAGATTTCCGATTCTTCGTCTCCCACTTTTAGGACGGTTTCAAATATAGTCCGTTCTCCCTCTTGGATATACTGCCCCATGGAATGAAGATCCGTGGTGAAGTTCAGGGTAGCGGGAAAAATTCCTTTGCCCTCTTTTCCTTCACTTTCTCCGAAGAGCTGTTTGAACCATTCACCGAAAAAGGTCAGTCGGGGATCAAAATTCCCTAGAATCTCAATTTTTTTACCCTTACGGTAAAGGATGTTTCGGTAAGCGCTGTATTCGTAACAGGGGTTTTTCTTAAGTTCCGGCTCCAGTAACTGGGAGTAGGCGTCCTTCGCCCCTTTTACAATTTCCTCTACATTAATCCCCGCCACGGCCATGGGAAGCATTCCCACGGGACTGAGCACCGAGTAGCGACCGCCGATATCGTCGGGAACGATGAAGGTTTCATACCCTTCCTTATCGGCCAGCTCTTTTAAGGCCCCTTTTTCCCGGTCCGTGGTGGCCACAATTCGTTTTGCCGCTTCTTTTTTCCCGTAGCGGTTTTCCATGTAATCTTTCAGGACTCGAAAAGCTACGGCGGGCTCCGTAGTGGTTCCGGACTTCGAGATGATATTAATACTTACCTCGCCCTCATCCAGGACTTTCAAGAGCTCCTCTAAGTACCGGCCGCTTAAGTGATGTCCCGCAAAATACACCTTCGGCGCCTTTCCTCGAATTTCCTTGGAATCGTTATAAAAGAAAGGGGTCAGCATTTCAATACCGGCTTTCGCCCCCAAGTATGAGCCTCCGATCCCCGCCACCACAAAAATATCCGTATTTTCACGAATTTTTTTAGCGGTCTTTTCCACTTTTTCCAGTTCCTCCTGGTCAAAATCCCGGGGCTGATTGACCCAGCCTACAAAGTCGTTGCCTTTTCCCGTTTCATTATGAAGATCATAATGGGCTTTTTGTACCTGATCTTCCAAAGCGGCTAAATCCTCTTTGGAAATCGTACTTTTTAAATATCCTGCATCCAATTCTATTTTTTTCATAAGTCACCTCGCTTATTTTTTAAAAGAAAGAGAAAGCTAGAGGGACGAGGATAGGGGGACAGGGACAGGGGGACGGAGTAATTGGGGGACAGGGGGACGGAGTAATTGTCCCCTCTATGCTCTTTGTGTCTCGAGGGGACAATTACTCCGTCCCCCTGTCCCCCTCTGTCCCCCTTCGTCCTTCTTATCCTCTTATCCTCTTATCCTCATTTTATAAATTATCCTCTACGATTTTACGGGTTCCCGCCATGATTTCCTCCAGGGCCCTTTGGCTTTCTTCCAAGGAGCTTTCCTTCACGCCGCCGTAAATCTTTAACTTCGGCTCGGTTCCCGAAGGCCGTAAAACCACCCAGGCATCCTCCTCTAAGAAAAACTTCACCACATTGGCTTTGGGAAGCCCGGTATCGTCTGCGGCGTAGTCCACTTTTCGAAGGACTTTTTTATCTCCCATCTGCTTTAGGTCCTCTTTTCTGAAGTACCCCATCACGTTTTGAATCTTATCCAGTCCCTCTTTTCCTTCCAGCTTGATGGAATGAAGATCTTCCTGATAATATCCGTACTCTTCGTAAAGGGCTTCCAGCACCCCGCTTAAGTTCTTTCCCTGGGTTTTATAGAAGGCGGCCATCTCGGTTAGTAAAAGGGAGGCCACAACAGCGTCCTTATCTCTCACATAGGTTCCGGCCAAATAGCCGTAGCTTTCTTCATAGCCGAAGAGATAGGTTTTCTCCCCGGTTTCTTCATAGTGCTTGATGCGCTCGCCGATGTATTTAAAACCCGTCAGGGTATTTTCCGTTGCCACCCCGAAACTTTCAGCAATATCCACACCCATTTCACTGGTAACAATGGTCTTGATCATCAATGCGTTTTCCGGAAGTTCCCCTTTTTCCTTTTTGGTCTTTAACAGATCGTAAAGAATTAAGGCTCCGATCTGATTTCCCGTAAGCAACCGGGTTTCCCCCCGGGCATTTCTTACAATGGCCCCTACCCGGTCTCCGTCGGGGTCCGTACCGAAGATTAAATCCGCATTTTTTTCTTCCCCCAGCTTTATGGCCAGTTCAAAGGCCTCTTTGTCCTCGGGATTCGGAGATTTAACCGTGGGAAACTCGCCGTCGGGTTTTTCCTCTTCGGGAACGATATAAAGATTATCCAGTCCCTGCTCCGTTAAAATCATCTTCACAGGCCGGCCTGCGGTTCCGTGAAGGGGGGTAAATACGGCGGAAAAATCCTTTGCCTCCTGGAAAATTCCAAAGTGCACCGATTCCTCCTTAACCCGTTCTAAGTAGGCTCTGTCCATTTTCTCTCCCAGATATTCCAAGACCCCTTTGTCCAGTGCCTCTTTTTCATCTGCGATTGCCGTGGATTCCAAAGTGTTGACCATTTCAATGGATCCGATGATCCCCTTAGCCCGCTCCGAAGAGATCTGGGCCCCGTCCTCCCAGTAAACCTTATAACCGTTGTACTCAGGAGGATTATGACTGGCGGTGATGACGATCCCGGAGATACAGTTCTTCTCTCTTAGGGCGAAGGACAGTTCCGGCGTTGACCGGAGCCCTTCGAAAAGATAGGTTTTGATCCCCATGCCCGCAAGGACCAAGGCCGCTTCCCTTGCGAATTCCGGTGATTTTCGCCGGCAGTCGTAGGCAATGGCCACGCCACGGTCCCGGGCCTCTTTTCCTTGACCTTTAATGTACAGACCCAGGCCCTTTGTGGTTCTTCGAACGGTCAAGTTGTTCATCCGGTTCGGTCCCGCACCGATGACCCCTCGAAGCCCTGCGGTTCCGAATTCCAGGGAAGTGTAGAAACGGTCTTCAATGGCCTCTTTCTGTCCCTGAATATCCTTTAATTCTTTTTTTAATTCTTCGTCCACCAAGGGACTGTCCAGCCAGGCTTGATATTCCTTTTTTACATGGTTTTCCATCTTGATTCCTCCCGTTTGTTCATAATTTAATTCCTCCGGGCCCTATCTTTTGCAATGACCTTGAACCCTGGAATGTGTAGTGCGGTTCTTATTGAGAATTCTACTATGGGATTGAAAATCCTACCATAGGAATGCTTTAACAGTATTTTTTTATATACCCTAAAACCCCGAGAAAAAACCAGAAGTCCATCTTCATTGTTTCAGCCTTTACTCTATGGCTCTCCAAAATTCATGACTGAGCTCCAAGGCTACCCGACTGCCTCCCCGGCCCTCGGTGTTTTCAAGCATTATGGTCAACAGCAGGTCCTCCTCCTCGTAATCGAAGCTTACAAACCATCCTAAGAGTTCGT
>PWEO01000184.1 GCA_003553525.1 Clostridiaceae bacterium | reverse complement strand
CTCTAAGACTTCAAAAAGCCTTGCGGACATTAAATTATTGACCCGATCCTTTCCCTCTATGGTTCCTTTTTTCTTCCCGTTAAAGGCTGTGGCATCGTTTTTATAGGAAACGATAAAATACTGAGCATCTTCGGTGTCATAAACCTTCTTGGCTTTTCCCTCGTAACGAAGGGCTCCTTTTGACAGTTTCATGATTTTCCCTCACTTTCAGTGCTTCTTCAATTTTTATTTAATTATTATTCAAATATATAAGCATTTATTATATTACATTCCTATGCATCCTTTAAATTCCCGAATCGATATCAACGACCGTCAATCTTTACGGTTGTTAGAATCTCTTTTGGAGGTAGGCTTCATATCCCATGGATTCCAGATCCTTCGCTTTCTTTTCCACCTGTTCTTCCAAGGAATCCATATATTCTTTCACCCGCTGAAGAATCTTCGGATCCTTAAGACCTAAAATCTTTGCGGCGAAAATTCCCGCGTTTTTCGAACCGTTAATGGCCATGGTGGCCACGGGTATTCCCGGTGGCATCTGAACGATGGAATGAAGGGAGTCCACCCCTTGTAAGTTTTTACTTTTGATCGGAACCCCGATGACCGGCAGGGCGGATAAGGAGGCCACCATTCCCGGTAAATGAGCGGCACCCCCGGCACCCGCAATAATTACCTGTATTCCCCGTTCCTCCGCTTCCTTTGCGAAAATGTACATTCTTTCCGGAGTTCGGTGAGCCGATACGATTCGCTCTTCAAAGGGAACTTCCAGTTCCTTCAGTAAATCCAGGGCTTCCCGCATTACCGGAAGGTCGGAGTCGCTTCCCATGATCACACTGACTAAGGGCCTGTCCATATTTTCCATGTTTATCTTCCTTTCCTGCTTAATTTTTTAAATATTAACACCGGTTTTATCAACCTGCTTATTTTTCATCTTTAATATTTAGGTTCTTTATCTTTTCGTTTGTATTTTTTCCTTTTATACCAGGAACAATCTTTCTTTACTCATGGGCTTGGTCCGGTACAATCAAAACCTTCCCTTCCAGTTCATCCAGGGTTTTCTCCACCGCCTCCCGGGTAACTCCCGTAACGGTGATATGCCCCATTTTACGTCCGGGCTTTACCCGTTTTTTTTCATAAAAATGAAAATGGGCTCCCCGGGTCTCCAGGACTTCTTTGACTCCCAGGATTTCCGGTTTTCCTTCTTTTCTAACGCCTCCCAACAGGTTGATCATCCCCGCAAAGGGTCTCTTTAAAGAAGTATCCCCTAAGGGAAGGCCGAGAATCGCCCGAATGTGCTGCTCAAACTGAGAGGTTTCCGAGGCCTCGATGGTATAATGTCCGGAGTTATGCACCCTCGGGGCAATTTCATTAATCAGGACCTCCCCGGTTTTCGTCACAAACATTTCAATGGTAAAGACCCCCATGCCCTCCAGGACCTCGATGGTATCCTTCGCCAGGGCTTCGGCCTTTGCCCGGATGTCAAAGGAAATATCCGCCGGCACCACCGTCCGCTTTAAAATACTGTTTTCATGACGGTTCTCCGAGGGAGGATAAAGGGCAATGGCTCCGTAATCACCTCTTGCTGCAATCACGGAGAGTTCCATATCATAATCGATATACTCCTCCGCCATTAACTCCCTGGACTGTTTTTCCCCTTTGAGGTCAAAAAAAGCCCCTTCCCTCCCGTCGGGATCCAGAATAATGGCGTTGCCTTTTCCGTCGTAGCCTCCCGTGGTAGCCTTCAGCATCAGGGGATAGCCCAGTTTTTCTCCCGCTTTTTCAAGGTCCTCCAAATTATCCACCTTCATGAACTTCGGGAGGCTTAAACCTTTCTCCTTTAAAAAGCGGTTTTGACGAAATTTATCCTGAATCATCAATAAAGAACGGGAAGAGGGGTAAATGATCATCCCTTCTTCTTCTAAATCTTTTAAAAATACTCCATCAATATGTTCAAATTCATAGGTCAGTACATCGGAAATTTCGGCCAGTTCCCGAATTTTATCCCGGTTGTGATAGTTACCCGTAATATGGGTGTCCGCTAAGGATACGGAAGGTGCCTTAGGGTCCGGATCCAGTACTGCAAATTGTATTCCCATTTTTTTGCCTTCCAAAATCATCATTCTGCCCAGTTGTCCGCCGCCGATAATTCCTACCCGTAGCTTTTGTACGCTTTTCAAGAATATCACCCTTCCTGAGTCCTTTGATTTTATCTTTTGCCTGCTGTTTCTGACTACAGATTATTATATCTATATCATAACAAAGAGCACAAAAATCTTCAATAGATTTTCGTATCTTTTATTTGATTATTTTTAAATCGTTCGTGTATATGCGTATATTATCTGTGTTAAAATCTATTTACTTCCGTTAATGGTGCATACCAGGAACATTGCACCTTAAACCGCGATCCTTGAACTGTATGATTTTTCCTATCTGATAATGCTTCGTCTATAGTTTTTCTGATGGGAATCCATTGAAACTCCCAAATGATGAAAATTCTGAATTTTATATTGACACATATTTAACACTATGGTACGATTAGTTGGAGTTGGTTGCAACACCAAACTTCATATTTGCTCCGAGTTCTTTTTTCTAAGGGAAACTATGAAAACTGAACCGTTAGGGTACTGTCGGAAACGACTTTGCCTCCCCATTGGAAAGGAGCTGTTATGCATTTTTAAATTCCAAGGGGCTGTTGAGGCCTCTTTCATTTTTCTATGCTTCCTTTCCGCATTTTTTTGAAAATCTCAGCCGAAAGGAGGTTTTTTTACGCGCCGATATACAGGAAGGATCTGTCCTATCCATGCAAGACAGCGAAAAAATGTACTATTAAAGCGTACCGACAAAAATCTGAGGAGGACTTATGTTATGGTTAAATCATTAATGAAAAACCGGTTTTATAAAGGAATTTTGATTTTCACAGTCCTATCTCTTTCCCTGCTGGCATTTATCGGATGTGATGAAGATCCGGGATCCATCACCTTGGCCACCACCACCAGTACAGAAAACAGCGGCTTATTGGATGAAATTCTCCCTCATTTTGAAGAGGAGCATAATATTGAAGTAAAAGTCGTGGCGGTGGGTACCGGTGCGGCACTGGACATGGGCCGCGGGAAGGATGCCGATGTTCTCTTGGTTCATGCCTATGCATTGGAGCAGGAATTCGTTGCTGAAGGTTACGGAACCGAACGATATTCTGTTATGTATAATGATTTTGTCATTCTTGGACCTATGGAGGATCCCGCGGATCTCAAAGCCGGTGCTCCGAACGATGTACTTAAAGCCCTGACCCTGATTTGGGAACAGGAGGCGGATTTTGTCTCCCGGGGAGATAACTCCGGAACCCATGTGATGGAACTTAATTTATTGGAAGAGGCCGGTCTTTCACCGGAGGGAGATTTTTATGTTTCCGCCGGTCAGGGAATGGGTGCTGTCATTGAAATGGCGGATGAAATGGGTGCTTACACCCTGGCGGACCGCGGGACCTTTCTTTCTATGATGAATGAACTGGATCTTCAGGTGGTTACGGAAGGAGACGATGGTTTGTTTAATCCCTACGGAGTCATTCCCGTAACCCAGGATGAGGGTGAGAATCTAAACCTTGAAGGGGCTCAAACCTTTGCTGAATGGATTGTTTCTCCGGAGGTACAGGAAATGATCG
>PWEO01000100.1 GCA_003553525.1 Clostridiaceae bacterium | reverse complement strand
TTTCACTATAATATTTATAATACTGTAGTGAAATCCAGAATGGATTGATTATCAGGAGTGGTGCTGTTTTATTGTCGCAATTCCTTGAAAGTTTTAATTATTATTCAGTTCAAATATTGGAGGCATTTTACGTTTGTGCTCCGTATTGTTATGCAGTTTTTCCAACAAATTTTTGTCTTTATCAGGAATATCTTTGCCACTCAAGAAACAATCAATTTTTTCATAGGTAATTCCCATTTCCTTTTCATCGGATTGACCTTCCCAAAGACCAGCCGAGGGATTTTTGCGAAGTATTTCTTCAGGAACTCTAAGAAATTTTCCCCATTGATATACTTCACTTTTTAATAAAGATGCCAAGGGTAAGATGTCTACACCACCGTCACCGTATTTTGTGAAATAACCGGTATAAAATTCGGCTTTATTATCTGTACCGACGACTAAATAATCCATTTCATTAGCTATGGTATAAAGTGTCGACATTCGAAGCCTTGCTCTTAGGTTTCCATCACTAAGTTTCCGATTCCCTGGTAGAGGAATATCCAGTTCACCTAACGCCTCACTAGTCTTGTTTAAAATACTGTTTTTCTCCTCGGAAAGATCAATTTTGATACTTCTAATGTTACATTGAGCCGCTACTTTATAAGCATGTTCTGAATCTTCATTGCTGCTGTCAACAGGTAATATCACCCCTAAAGAGTTTTCAGGGAAAGCCCTTACCAATAAGTTCGCAACCACTGAAGAGTCTATTCCTCCAGAAAGCCCCACTAAAACTCCTTTACAATTCGCAGTATTTACTGTGCTCCGAATCCATTCAATACATTTTTCTATTTGTTCTTCTAGTTCCTTGCTAGACTGAAATCTATCTTGTCGATCTTCCATTCTTCTCCTCCATTCCCATTCAGCATAAAGTTATTCTATCGCTTTCCTAACTCTACTAAAACACAGCTTCCATGTACCATATTAAAACCTTTGCTCTCCCCTAATTCCAAAACTTTGTCATCATAGGCACCCGGTTGAAACCAGAGATATTTGATTTGTGAAGGATCTAGTTTTTCCATCATATTATAAGTGATTTTGGGATTAACCACAAAATTTATACATTCTACCTTATCTAAAATGGTTTCCAGTTCATTGTAAATTTTTTCACCTCTGACTTCATCGTATTTAGGGTTTACTCCATAAACGATATACTTATGATTTTTCAATGTATCAAATACCTTGAAACCAAACTTGTCTTCATTCGGACTAACACCAACTACTGCCCAGTTCTTTTTTTCCAACATTTCGTCTTTTACACTACCATTGATTTTTCCCATTTTTATTCCTCCTTTAAATATTCCTCACAGATTTTCTCCATCTTTCCCTGTCCGTTTGTTAAGTTCATAAAAGTTTTATTTAACTCACTCTGTTGATTAATGGGTATGTAAACTTGACAATGAACTTTTTGATCGAAGTCTACGGATTTAAATTGATAAATCTCATGATTTCGTAGTTCATTGTCCAATTTTCCCCAATACTGATAATCAAATTCTAAATTTATAAGTTCATATAGCATTATGGTAACTATTCCGTTGTGTTCAATGACCTCTTTAGCACCTTTGGCATAAGCCCGAATTAGTCCTCCTGCTCCAAGCTTTATTCCGCCAAAATACCTCGTAATCACGATAATGGTATTAACTAATGTTTCTCTCTTTAACATCTCTAAGATTGGTTTTCCTGCAGTTCCTGAAGGCTCTCCATCATCACTGAACTTTTGAACTTCGGAATTTTTACCAATAATATACGCATATACATGATGATTTGCATCCGGTTCAGTTTTTTTTACTTTTTCAATGAATGCGAAGGCTTCTTTTTCCCGATGCACAGGAGTTCCATAACCTATGAATCGAGATTTTTGGACAGTATATTCACAGGAACCTTCTTTCTTAATCCTTTTATATTTCTTACAGATTCTTATCACACCTTTGGTTTCTGTCTTTAAATAATTATAGCATTCTCAGAAAAATAATTAAAGAAGCAGCTCCCACCACTTCTTTAATTGTACCCCTTGTATTCATTTTTATTCAAATATTTCTTTTAGATATTCTTATACTGCATTAACCTTGTTTTTCATCATTTCCTTGTATTTTTTATAGGAGAGGTTTACTAAGGACTTATCTTGACTATAGGTAATCATTTCCAAGGCTTCATCCATTGGATAAAAACCCCCATCTTTAAAACCTAAATCATAGTTCACTTTACATTCTTTGTTATTTGCCTTCATAATATACCAGGTAATTTCATTGCACACAGGTTTTTTTCTGGTAACAGAATAAAATTCGTAACTGGATCCTCCTGCGCTTGACAAAACCTCAGCATCGATACCCGCTTCCGCTTTTACTCTTTCCAGCGAAGTATCTTGGGGAGAATCTTCATTACGAATTTTTCCTTTTGGCAATACCCATTCGTTTTTTTCATTTTGTAATAGTAGCACTTGATTCGCATAAAATACGATACCTCCAGAACAATTTCGTACAATCATAATCGCAACCCTCCTTTATATTTATAATATAATGATACATGAAATCCTTATTATTTTCAACGTATTTTCTGAATTTTGTAAATATAGTACGAAAGCCTTGTGGCTTCCTCAGTTATAGCACCAACTTATCAGATAGATTTTATACATCAAATATGGTATAATACAGATGGTTTAGAGATATACTGAAATTTAAAACCCTATGGAGGTATAATTATGTCCTATGAAAAAAATGCAAAATCCAACAACAATCGAAAGAAAAAAAATACATCAACAAAACGAAAGAAGTTTTTCCAAGCTCTGACTCTAACCACGGTCATTCTTCTTATACTGGGAATTGTGATTACAGGTTTTGCCCTTAATTTTGTTTATAGCACCATTAGTGATAGTCCGGATATTGATCCTCGTAATATGTACGATTTGCTTGGAAATAATTCTTTCATCCTTGATAATGAAGGCAATATCCTCGAAGAAATTGAACAGGATGAACAACGGATAATCGTCGATTACTCGAAAATACCCCAAATTCTTCGTGATGCCTTTGTATCCATTGAAGATGAACGCTTCTGGTCTCATAACGGACTGGACTTTAAAAGGATTGTGGGTGCTGCATGGTCCAATATTTCATCCGGAACTCAGCAAGGCGGCAGTACCATTACACAACAACTTGCAAAGAATCTATACCTTACCCATGACCAGACCTACACTCGGAAAATACAAGATGCTTACTATGCTACACAGATCGAAAATCAACTATCAAAAGATCAAATTCTTGAAGCCTACTTAAACACGATTAACCTTGGTGGACAGAACCATGGAGTAGAAGCCGCATCTCAGGCTTATTTCTCAAAATCCGTAAATGAATTGGACTTAGTGGAAAGTGCATTACTTGCAGGCATCCCACGTAACCCTTCCCGCTACTCTCCTATTCGCTATATCAATGAAGAAGACGTTACGGAAAATCACATTATATTAGACGATACTTCCGACTTGGTTATTGTTTTTGATGAACGTTCAGTTCCGAGGTATCAATTAGTCCTAAGAATGATGCATCGAAACGAATATATTTCAGAGCAGGAATACGAAAGTGCTTTAGCAGAATCAGAAAACCTTCATGAACGGATCAATCCCAGCCGATATACCGATAGCGG
>PWEO01000085.1 GCA_003553525.1 Clostridiaceae bacterium | reverse complement strand
GTGGTAAATTGAAAAGCCAAATTATGATGGGTAAACCAGAGCATCTGGAAGAATGCTATAAAATACTTATGGATTCAGAACTTGGGAAAGTATATTTTTCTAATAAAAATCCGTATAAAGCCATTTCAAGAGCACTGGAGAATGAAGAGATCCATGTGGCGTTATCGGATGAGAATAAATGTATAGGATTTATTTGGTATAAAATAAACGGTACATTTGATAAATACCCCTATCTTCATATGATTATAGTCGATAAGAAGTTTCAATCAAAAGGGATCGGTAAAACACTAATTCACTATTTTGAAAATGTAATAACGATGAATTATGATAAAGTTTTTCTAATGGTTGGAGTCTTTAATGAAAGGGCGAAAAGATTATATGAGAGATTAAATTACAAAGTTGTCGGTACATTTTCGGATTTTTATATTGATGGAGTTGAGGAATATTTGATGATGAAAATAAAATGATAGATTTTTTTTGATGAATAACAAAACGATTATAAGTAGAGGGAGCCGAAGATGAGAGACAGATCTGTTTATATGGAAGATAATTTTGATGCAGAGAATCCGGGGAAAGGAAAATTTCCGACCGGGTATCAGATAATAAAAGTATCTAAGGATTTACCGAATCGTTTAATGGAGTTTCTTGATGATTTCAACAAAGGGGAAAACGGAGTAAGCGGACCAAACGTTGAAGCTTACAACTTTAGCATAGAAAGTTATATTAATAAACTAATGGATATGGAAAACCCTGAAAAACTCAAACCCGGTTATGTAGCAGAAAGTAATTATTGGTTACTGGATGATCAAGGTGATGTTATTGGAATTAGTAAAATCAGACATGACCTTACAAAGGAGTTGCTTGAAAAAACATTACACGAGGCGAAAAAAATCGGTCTTGAGAAAGTATTAATTACAACCGACGCAGATAATTTTTCGTCTATCAAAATCATATTAAATAATAATGGGAAACTGGAAGACATCCGTTGGGATGCAAAATCAGAAAAAGAATATCACAGATATTGGATAGAGTTATAAGTATGGGAGGACAGGGGGACGGAGCTTTTGTCTTCTTCCAACATCCTTTGAGAGGACAAAAGCTCCGTCCCCCTGTCCTAAAACCAACAAGAGGTGAATGAAAACATGGAACCATGGGAAAGAGCACTAACTGTTTTTTTAGAAGAATGGAAAAACCGGGAAGATGTAATAGGAGCTATTGTTTGTGGTAGCTATGTTACGGGGAACCCCACTCCGCATTCGGATATCGATGTACATATTATTCTGTCCGACGAAGTTAACTGGAGAACGAGAGGAAATGTGGTGGTTAACAACTATCTGATTGAGTATTTTGTAAATCCCCCTAAACAAATAAAAAAATATTTTGAGGAGGATTATAAAGACTTACGACCTCATTCCATGGTGCAGTTTTTGACCGGCAGAATTATATTTGATAAATTTGATGAAATCAAAAAACTGAAGGAAGAGGCCAAAGGTTGGATGAATAAAGAACCGAATGAACTAAAGGATTTTTCCCTGGAGCTGATGAAATACAACCTATGGGATCTGCTGGATAACTTGTCGGACGGCTTTGAGCAAGATCGGGAGGACTTTGATTTTGTTTATTATAACTCACTGAGAGTATTATATGAAGAATATGCAAGGTATTTACGAAAGGAAATCATCCCCTTTGATCAAGTCTTCAGATATATGAGCGATCCTCATTTTTTAGAAAAATATTTAGCGAAGGGTTTTCCCGATACGAATTTTCGTGATAAGTTTCTTCACTGTTTGAAGGATCGTGAAAATGCATCAAAGATGAAAATGTATGAGGATTTAACCGATTATGTATTGGATCAAATGGGCGGATTTACTATTGATGGTTGGAAAATCCGGAGCTTGGTGGATTAGAGGAAAGCTTTCCATAACAAAGGTTAGCAAGAGGCTAAAATAAGGAGGGTTTATGAATGTCATCAACAGAGAAAAAACTTGCTCAGTCCTTGACAGCGGAGTCCGTGGAACTGATTCCCTATCTTCTGCAGGATTTGTGGGAACTGGGTTCTTCGCCGGAGGATATCATTGAAATGATCCAAAGGGAAATAGCTGAACCGGAAAAACTAAAGGTGTTGGATCTTGCCTGCGGGAAAGGGGCGGTAAGCGTAAATCTGGCTAAGGCTCTGGGATGTCAGGTAAAAGGCGTCGATATAATTCCTGAATTTATTGAGGTGGCAAAGGAAAAAGCGACGGTGTATAAAGTGGAGAATTTGTGCGAATTTATTGTGGGGGATGCAAAAGAGGCCGTTGAAATAGAGAAGAACTACGACCTTGTGATATTCGGGGCTGCAAGCGATATCCTGGGTACCCCGGAACAAACGATCCAGGTCCTTAAAAAAACCATCACGCCCGAGGGGTATTTAATCATCGATGATGCCTATGGAAAAGAAGGGAATAGTTCCGATTATTACACCAGAGCACAGTGGTTGGAGATTTTTACAAAGACCGGAGTCACCCTGCTGGATGAAAAAAGAATGGACCCCAAGGCAATGGAAGCTCTGAATAAAGAGCAACAATCCCACATCCTCAAAAGAAGTGAAGAGTTGAAAAAACAGTACCCGGAAAAGAAGCATTTATTTGACGGCTATGTAAAAAGTCAGCAGGCGGAATGTGATGAGCTGGAGAATGATCTTGACGCCGTGACGTTATTATTAAGAGGTACACCGTGATCATGAAAAAGTCATAATTAATTAATCTAAAGAATACTGCGAGGTGAGACGGATGAATAAAAAATATTGGAAAATCATGTTGGCCTTAGGCTTAATCGGCATCGCCCTGATGCCGTATGCGAATACTATTATGTAGAAAGTAGTAAAAAAATTTGAAGGCTATAATGGTAGTTAAAATCAAAGGGGGTTATTGCTTTGAAGTATGCTGTCCTTGGTGATATACATGGAAACATAACTGCGTTGGAAGCCGTTTTGGATAATATCGATAAAGAAGAAGTTGATGGGGTTATCGTCCTTGGGGATATCCTTATGGTTGGC
The DNA here is from genome assembly GCA_003553525.1 of Clostridiaceae bacterium. Lineage (GTDB taxonomy): Bacteria > Bacillota > Clostridia > Peptostreptococcales > T1SED10-28 > Isachenkonia. The sequence goes on along the minus strand of PWEO01000085.1, from coordinate 754 downwards.
CCTGCTCCCTATGAAGTTCTCAATAAAATCAAACAGATCAATCCTGAATGTTGGATCAGTGGAAACACGGATTTATGGTTTGACGATATGAAGGATTCATCACAAAAAACTGAAAAGGAAAAGGAATTATATCAGTACTACCGGTATGCCAAACAGAAAATTTCTGAAAAAGATGTGTCGGATCTGATTACTTTACCGGTACAAAAGGCCATAAATATCAATGGGTTAGATGTTTTATGTGTGCATGGATCTCCCCGTTCCGTGGTTGAAATAATGGATCACAGGATTCCCTATGAAAAGCTGGAAGAAATAGTAGCAGGAGTAAAAGAAGAAATTATAGTATGCGGACACTCTCACGTGCCCTTTATAGGGAGCATAAACGGCAAATATGTTATGAATACTGGAAGTGTTGGTCGTTCACTGGATGGAAATACCTCTGCAAGTTATGGAATTATTGAGATCAATGATCATAAAGAACCGAGTTTTACGATCAAACGAGTAAAGTACTCTTTGGATGAGAACCTTGCATTAGCAAAGGAAAGAGATTTTCCCAATTTTGATAAATACCGAAGGTCATTGGTAGAGGCAAAGAATATATAAAAGCAAAGAATATCCAGGGCATCCTCAGATACAAAGATAAATAATATCTGGATGCAGGGCAGAGATCTGGCTGGTTTATTAGTGTGTAGATGGAAATGTAGTTGAAGAAAAGGGGGCGGTATCAATGAAAAAGCAGATGATCGTCATATCCGAT
>PWEO01000158.1 GCA_003553525.1 Clostridiaceae bacterium | reverse complement strand
CCTGCAGTATTGGATAGAATCCCGTTGTTTATTGTGGAGGACCCCACCAACACTCCTTTGGATTTGAATACTTCCGTCAATACATCATTTTTGTCGGTTTTTCCAACATTTATCAGTTTAACCCGTGCATCAGGATCTGCCTGTTGGATCCCTTCTCCGATAGCATCCGCCATCTTACGGGTATTTTCCCACATAGTTTCATACAAAACAGTAATTTGATTTTCCTGATAATCCTTGGCCCATTCCATATATTTTTCAACGATTTGCAGAGGATTTTCCTTCCATATAACCCCGTGGCTGGGGCAAATCATATCTACCGGAATTCCCAGTGCCAGAAGTTCATTTATCTTTTTTTCCACCAATTTACTAAAAGGCGTTAGGATGTTGGCGTAGTACTTGACGGCTTCTTGAAAGAGCTCTCCCTGATCCACGCTGTCATTATACATCCCGCTAGAGGCGTAGTGCTGACCGAAGGCATCATTACTGAATAAAATATTCTCCTGATCCATATAGGTCATCATACTGTCGGGCCAATGAAGCATTCTGGCTTCTACAAAGGTTAGGGTCCTCTTGCCTAAACTCAAAGTGTCACCGGTTTTTACCACGACAAAGTTCCAGTCCTGATGATACTGACCTTTAAGGGATTTCACTGCATTGTCCGTACAATAGATCGGAGTATCGGGGATTTCCTTCATTAAATCCACAAGACCTCCACTGTGGTCAATCTCTCCATGATTGATAATGATGTAATCGATTTTTTTTAAATCGATCTCTTCTTTAAGATTTCGAACGAACTCCTCACTAAAGGGTACCCATACAGTATCAATAAGCGCTGTTCTTTCATCCTCCACCAAATAAGAATTATAGGATGAACCTCGGTGGGCGGAATACTCTTCCCCGTGAAACTTACGAAGATCCCAGTCAATATTACCTACCCATTTTACATGATCGTTGATTTTAAAACCCATGATCAAACCTCCTTAGAATATTTTTTCTTTGTTTTAATCCATGATTATTTCTCCAGTTTATTTTTATAGTATATTTCTATAATTTATAGCTTAAATAGTATGTTATTTTCTAAATGAATATGCTGAAATAGATCTTTTTCCAGTTCTTCTAATTTCTCAAAAGCGAAAACAAAAGTGTTGCATGTTCCTGCAGGCACTGTATAACCATGGGTGATCTTTCTAAGTCCTTTTAGGATGTCACCTGCTGCGTCATGCTCATTTTCCAATTCTTCAATGGTTTTTTCTAACGCCTCTTTATTTAATTGACCGTTTTCATATTCTTCTACTTTGGGAAACAGTATTGTTTCTTCCTTTTCCAAATGGGCTTCTAATTCTTTTTTAAGTGCTTTGACATTGGTGTTTACAAAGTCCAGCATTTCATAATGATTGTCTCCATGAACTCTAAATATGGTCTCTGTCAGACTCTCGATTCTCGGCAAGTTTTTTCGAAGGTATTCATGATGAGTTTCAATGATGTAGTCTATTAATTTAATTTTAGAAAAATCTTTAAAATCTTTCATATCACTTCCCTGCTCAACTTCTTTTTGATACTGATTTTGAATACTTGCTAAAATTTCATTCGTATTAAGATTTGCCTCTTCTAAGGCCTCTTCTAAGGGTCTGTTCCCTCCGCAGCAAAAGTCAATTTCCAAATCCATAAAAGTGTTTATAGCTCCGGGATAAATACTTGCGATCTCCCCTAAGCTCATATTTTTCGTTAAGTTTTTTACTTCCCTTTGAACATTGTTCATTATTAACCGCTCCTTTGTTTTTTATTTTTTCTGCTTAATTCTCTCTGCTTTTAAGTCGGTTTGCTATGATTTCTTAACCCCATTATAAGGGTTGCGGAAGTTCCTTGCTGTGATTCTAATCACGTGTCAACTTACTTTGTTAAAATAAATTTTGAATTTATGATAAGATATAGTTAGCAGACTATACACAATGACCCTTAGAAAGGAAGATTTCAATGGACAAAAAACTGACAACGATACCCGCCCGTTGCAAGACTTGCAATGAGACTTACTGCGTCAGTAAAATCTCTCTGTTCTCTCATTTGAGTCTAAAAGACATGGAGGCCGTTATTAAAAAGATTGAACGCCGGGAGTATCATAAAGGAGACTTTCTATTTCAATCGGGAGATACGGCAAAGCGCCTTTGGATTATCAATGAAGGCAGTATTAAGGTGTTTAATTATACTCCGGAAGGCAAGGAACAGATCCTTTATCTTCTCAGTTCCGGGGATTTTCTCGGAGATCTGAATCTTTTTAAAGAAAACGCTTATCCCTATTATGCAGCAGCACTGGAATCCGCCCGGTTGTGTACATTGAGTAGGGATAACTTTCAAGAAATTTTAAAAGAAGTGCCAGAGATTAATGAAAAGGTACTTGCCTATGCTTACGACCGGATCACCAATTTGGAAGAACTGGTGCAAACCGTTACCGCTAAAAATGTAGGACAGCGAATCGCAAAATTACTGCTTCATTTTTTAGAACATTTCGGTTTAGAGCGAATGGGAGTCCTGGAAATAACCTTTCCTATGAGTCGGGAGGATATGGCCAATTACTTAGGTCTTACCCGAGAGACTGTTAGTCGTCAATTGTCTCAATTTCAGTCAGAAGGGATTATTGACATGAAAGGAAATCGGCAAATTATCATCAAAAACAAAAAAGCCCTGGAAGACTATTCCCTGTAACTGATTTTAACAGTTTATAGAAAAAGTCGTTTAGGCTTTCTTATTTTGTTGAACTTTTGTATATCTATATTGGTTATTGCATTTTATATTGTATACGGCATCTCTAAGAATTTTCACTGCTATAAAGCTTTAAGCGAAGTAAATTGCCTGAAGGATCCGCCGTCAATAGATCTGAACTCTCTCCGAACTTTTCAGTTGAATAACCTTTCTTTTCCATCCTTTCCACTGCTGCCTGTCTTTTCCATTCATTCGGGAAATTCATCGTGAAATGTCTTAAACCCACTTGTTTTTCTTCCGGTTCCTTAGCATCCTTTGTTCCCCAGGTATTAATGGCAACATGATGATGATAGCCCCCGCTGGAGAAAAACAGAGCCTGATTAGGGTACTCCATCACAAGATTCAGTCCTAATAAATCGCAGTAAAATTCTTTTGATTTCTGTAGATCTCTTACGGATAAGTGGATATGCCCGATTACGGTTTCATTCGGCATTTTTCTCCATTCATCATTTTTCGCTTCTTTTATTAATTGTTTCATATTCAATCGTTCTGTTTTCTCCATGATTTTTCCGAACTCCCATTTCCAGGTCTCCGGCGGGGTGTCTTTATAAATCTCGATGCCGTTTTCATCCGGATCCTCTACATAGATCGCCTTACTTATCCCATGATCCGAAGCCCCCATAATAATGGGGGAGTCAAACTTATGAATATGCTCCAATAAAGAACCTAAAGCCTTTCGCCCCGGTACTAGGATTGCAAAATGGTAAAGGCCCATAGTTTTCTTCTTTTTTCTTCGTGCTCCCTTAATTTCTTCCAATACAATTAAGGCTTTTTTTCCATCCGCCGTAAGACTGACTAAATTATCTTTTCTTTCCAATACTAGGAACCCCAGTACCTCTTCATAAAACTCCAGGGAAATCTCCATATTGCTAACTTTTATTTGAACCTGTTCTACAAAAATATTCGGTGGTTGATGAAATTTTGACATTATTATCCTCCTCTGAGTTCAATCATATTTTACATATATCCTAAGTAAAGGTATCAGAATATTTTAATTTTTCATATAAAGATATTTTAGCAGTTTTTGCTCATAGATACAATTCTTTTT
>PWEO01000094.1 GCA_003553525.1 Clostridiaceae bacterium | reverse complement strand
GCTTGTTTTGTGAAACTATATAAGTCCAGTTTTTTCAAACCTGCATCCGGTGTTAATTGCCTTTACTATTGGCATTTTTTCTGCCGCTGCTCTTTTTGGTGTTCATGGATTGCATTTTTTCTTCGCTGTCTTTTAAAAATTTACTCATCTTATCTTCAAAATTAGTCGGAGAAGGTGTTTCCAGCTCTTTCTCCCAGTTTACTTCCCGGGGCTTTACGGTTTTTTTCTTGGGAAGCCCGGCTTGCTTAATGGATAAGCTGATTTTACCGTCTTTATCAATATTTAAAACCTTAACCTTGATCTTTTGACCTCTTTTTAAATAATTTTTGATATCTTTTACATAATCCTCCGCAACCTCTGAGATATGAACCAATCCGGTTTTTCCCTTTTCCACCTCAACGAAAGCGCCAAAATCTGTAATTCCGGTAACAATTCCTTCAACAATACTACCTACTTCTAAGGACATAAATTCCATACTCCTCCTTCTAATTTTATAATCTTTTAGCTGTCACCTATTATAGCACATCTAAATTGAAATTTCACTACTTTTTTCTAAATATTTAACAAAAGGATGGTATTAAGGTCCCTATTCTTCCCCGCTTTCATCGACTTCTTCATCCTCTTCATCATCGTTTTGCCGCTGTAGAAGATCCCGATTCAGAGTATTGGTGGTATCCAATATATAGATCCGCTCCCCGGGCTTTTTCATGGTGAGGTTTTCCCGGGCCAGCTTTTCAATGGCCTCGTCGGTATCCCCCTTTTGAAGGATCTTCTCCAAGTCTTGGATCCGGGCTTCAATCTCCGCCTGTTCCTCATGAAGATCGTCGATTTGGGCCTCCAGTTCCCGGCGCTCTATACTCTGCTGAAAAAATGCCATGGCAAAATAGCCTACGGCGATGATCACCACAAGCTTCGTCCAAAAACCGATCTTTTTCCGTTTTTTCTTCACCCGATAGGCTTGATTCTTTTGATCCTTTGACATATTTTCACCTCATTTATAAAAGGCCGGCGGACAACAGGACGGAGTTAGGGGGACAAGGGAACGGGAGACAAGGGGACGGAGTAATTGCCCCCTGGAAGAGGACAATTACTCCGTCCCCTTGTCCCCTTCCGTCCCCTGTTACTGTTCCATAATTTCGTACAGGTTCTCTGCTTCTTCTTTTTTTACATGTTCCTCAAGTCCTTTGACCTTTACTTTAAAGACGCGGTTTCCAAAATGTACCTCCACCACATCGCCGATTACCAGCTCGGTTCCGGGCTTGGCCACTTTTTCATTGACAAATACCCGGCCCTTTTCACAGGCTTCCTTGGCAACAGGGCGCCGTTTGATGATACGTGCATTTTTTAAAAATTTATCCAGTCGCATAATGTTCCTCCTTATGAATACCGGTGCAAGAAGAGTCGCACCGGTTTTTTTGCTTTAAATATCTTACCTGAAAAGCTCCGTAACGTAGTAACCGTTTTCCAGCCTGATGATGCCAACTCCCACTTCCGTAAATCCTTCGGTCATGCGGTTATCCCGGTGTCCCGGAGAGTTCATGAAGTTGGTATGGATCTCTTCTGCACTCAGCTCCCAGGTGGCCCATTGAATATTCTCGCTTCGAAGGGCTACGCCTAAATTGCGGGCCATATCGAAGGGGCTTCCGTAGGTGGGGGATTCGTGATTAAAGTAATTATAGAGCCCCATATCCATGGATTTGATTCGGGCCAGTCTTGTCAGGTCCGAAGCGGTGCCGAGGGCTGAGAGCCCCTGTTCTCCTCTGGCATCGTTCAGTTTCCCCACTACCCGCTCTTCGATTTCCCGAAGGATACGGTCATTTTCCACCACCCGGCTGTACTCTCCGTCTAAAGTATCCATAATCGGGGGATTCAGAGAGACTTCCCGGTAAACTTGGCGAAATACTTCTTTTCCGATAACCCGGTCATCTTCCTTTCGGGTTAAGGTGTAAAACACTTCCTTTTGATGGTATAAGGTCCCTTCCCTTTCATAGGTATCCGGGGCCACACTAACCTGTATAACAAAGCTTCCTCCGTAATGACCGTATTTCTCCTCGAAATAGCCAATCACATCCTCGGAGGTTAAGGTGCTCTCTTTAAGGACGTCGGCTCCTGCGGGAAAGTTCTCATCCACCGGGGTGAGCTCTAGGGGCTCTGCAGGAATTTTCAGCTCTCTATTCTCAGGATCAGGACGGGTCTCCACAGGAGGGTCGATTTCTATGGGTTCCGAGGGGGATTCCTCCACGGGATTTTCCGCCGTACTGTCCTCCGCTTCCTCTTCGGTTTCATCTTCCGATTTTTGTTCAGAGGGTGCCCCGTTTTCCCCCGGTTCTTCCCCGGGGGCTTCTACAATCCAAAAGCATCCGGTTAAGGACAGACTGATGAAGACGATCCATAAAAACAGCAGTATGTTTTTTCTTTTGAAACCCTTCGGGTTTCTTTCTTTAACGCTCCACTTACCCTCATTGGGTTCCATGGCCCTCACCTCTATGCTTTCTCTTCACGTTCAACGCTATATCTTCTTTTATTCTTTTTCTTCACTTTTCTCCGAAGAGGGCTCCTCGGAAGTTCCGGACTCTTTACTGCGACCTTTCAATTCATTCCATCGATCCTTTAAGCCCTGGGATTTAGTATCGGAGGCTTCACGGTGTTCCTCCCGGGGCTCAGTATCGGCCGAAGCCTTTTGGGTTTCCTTTTCCAATATCTGCTCTAAATTCTGTTCCCTAAGGCGAGCCAGTTCCGTTTCATACCAGTGGTTTTTTTCCTGCAGTTCTTCTTTTTCCTTCTCCAACTTCTCCGCATGTTTTCGGCTTTCCTTGATTTTTTTTCTGTATTGGTATTTTGATGCCGCATCCAGTGAAAAAACAATGACGGCACCGATGGTGGCGGATATTAAAATCACCAGGGCTACCGAGATTTCCAGGGTAGTAAAAAATAAATTAATCGGTACCGGACCTGCATTTAAAATGGCAAATAAGGATATGAAAATGGACAGGACTAAAATAATAATCAGGTTTTTTTGCATGAACTCGCCTCCTAGAAATATTATCGTATCACTTTACACTTGATGATGTAGTCCATTTGTACCCATTTTAACCGATTTTCAAGCAAAATTCCACTGAACCTCCGGGATGTTCCAGGCTTATTAGGGACTAACGGAACAGTTCCGTTACGTAAAAACCGTTGCCCGTGACTACAATGCCGAGGCCAACCTCCTGAAAATCGCTGTTCATACGGTTATCCCGATGTCCCGGTGAATCCATAAAGGCGTTGTGTACCCGATCGGCGGATACTTCCCGACTGGCTCTGAAAATATTCTCACTGCGCAGCCTGATGCCGAAAAATTTCGCCATATCAAAGGGGGTTCCGTAGACGGGAGAGGTATGGCTAAAGTAATTATGAACAGACATATCCGTAGACTTAATTCGTGCCATGGTGGTCAGCTCACCGGAAATTTTTAACGGAGAGGCTCCCCGTTCTTTTCTGGCAGCATTGATTTTTGATACAACTTCCTGTTCGATGGATTGTCTTACCGTATCGCCCTTAACCATACGGCTGTATTCCCGGTCCAAATCTTTATAGGGCGTGGGTTCCGGTTCCGGTTCAGGTTCAGGTTCCGGTTCCGGCTTAGGTTCCGGCTTTGGCTCCGGTTTCGGTTCAGGTTCAGGTTCAGGTTCAGGTTCCGGCTCGGGTTTCGGTTCCGGCTCGGGGTCGGGTTTCGATTCCGATGCAGGGGTTTGCTGCTCTTCTTTGCTTTCTTCCTTTTGATTTTCCCCGGAAGCATCTTTTTCGGTCAGCTCTTTTTCCTCCGGTGAT
>PWEO01000051.1 GCA_003553525.1 Clostridiaceae bacterium | reverse complement strand
CCGTTGGCTGGGAAGAACCGTGCGTTTTGATTTGGGGTATTCAACAAACTATAGTGCTCCGGTTTCTACGATTATGCTCAATCGGTTGCCGAATACACTTTTGCTAGGCGGTTTTGCCCTGATTTTTTCCGTGATTATAGCCATACCCCTGGGGATCCTTTCTTCTACTAAGCAATACTCAGTTTTGGATTATATCGTAACCATATTCGCTTTTATCGGCCTGTCGATTCCGGCATTTTTCTTCGGCTTACTGATGATACGGTATCTGGCCTTTGAACTGGGATGGTTCCCCATTGCAGGTACCGGCGCCGGTGCGGATTATGAAGGATTTCGGATGCTCCTTCATCGCGCCCATCACCTGGTATTGCCGGTTATCGTCCTGTCCCTTCTCAGCTTGGCCAGTTTAATGCGTTATACCCGTTCAAGCATGCTGGAAGTGATAAAGCAGGATTATATACGAACCGCCAGATCCAAGGGTATAAAAGAAAAGGTAGTCATTTACAAGCATGCACTAAAAAATGCCTTAATACCGGTTGTAACGGTATTGACAATGATGTTGCCATCTCTTGTATCGGGAGCGGTATTAACGGAAACCGTCTTTTCATGGCCGGGAATGGGAACCCTTATGATTGAAGCCATTCAAAACGATGATTATCCGCTGTTGATGGGAATTACAATGATGTTGGCCATTATAATCGTATTCGCTAATCTCTTAGCCGATATACTGTATGCATGGATCGATCCGAGAATCAAATACGATTAGACAAATAGAAGCACCTGTAAGGGAGGGGACAATCGATGAAGAATAGAAAAGTAGAAGGTTTATCACCTTGGGCGATAGCCAGGCGACGTTTTGTGAAAAACAAGTTGGCGGTATTGGGGCTGATCTTGATTGGAGTTATCACATTGGCTGCGGTGTTTGGACCGATGCTGACGGACTATGAAGTACATGAACAGCAGATGATGATGCGTAATCAGGGGCCACAAGGCAATAATTATTTAGGTTTTGACAGTACCGGAAGGGATATTCTCACGCGGGTGCTTTACGGAGGAAGAATATCACTAGCCGTTGGTATTGTAGCTACTTCCGTAGCAACGTTTATCGGGGTGGTTCTCGGCTCTATTGCAGGGTTTTACGGCGGCATCAGAGACGGTGTGATCATGCGCCTTGTGGATATTGTTATGAGTTTCCCTTTTTTCATTATTGCCGCTGTGGCTTCTGCAGCCTTTGGACCAACTGTATTTAATACCATGCTCATTATCGGGCTGATTAACTGGACACTGATCGCCCGTGTGGTACGGGCGGAAATTCTGTCTTTGAAAGAACAGGAATTTGTGGAGGCTTCCAGGGCCCTGGGGTTGGAAAATTTAGAGATCATTCGTGTTCATTTGATTCCCAATGTTATGGCTCCCATAATTGTATACTCCACCTTGACCATTGCATCCGCAATTCTGATTGAAGCGGGACTGAGTTTTATCGGACTCGGAGTAAGTCCCCCTACCCCGACCTGGGGAAATATGCTGGAAGCAGCGAGAAGCTTAACTGCCATTCTAAACTATTGGTGGCAATGGATTCCACCGGGATTAATGATTTTTCTCACCGTGCTTTCCATCAATTTTGTGGGAGACGGACTTCGAGATGCTTTGGATCCTAAGCTCAAGGAATAGGAGGTGCAACAATGGAAAAAATCACCTTAAAGGCTGAAGGAATAAAAACAAGCTTTCAAACTTCCGAAGGGAAAGTAGTTGCGGTGAATGACGTGGATTTAACCATTAAAGAGGGGAAAATCCTGGGGGTCGTAGGAGAATCCGGTTGCGGGAAAAGTGTAACCGCTCTTTCGATCATGCGATTGGTTCCTCAACCCAATGGAAAAATCGAAGAAGGACGCATTGAGTTTATGGGTAAGAACCTCTTGGAACTCTCCAATGAAGAAATGAGAAAGATTCGGGGAGCAGAAATTTCAATGATTTTTCAGGAACCAATGACCGCACTAAATCCCGTTTATAGCATTGGAAATCAAATGAATGAGATGTTAAAAGTCCATCGGGGACTGAGTGAAAAGCAAGCCACGGAGAGGTCCATCGAGCTGATAAATATGGTGGGCATACCCAGAGCGGAAAAAGTGATCAAGGAATATCCCCACCAGTTAAGCGGAGGAATGCGACAACGGGTAATGATTGCCATGGCCTTAAGCTGCGATCCGAAGTTCATGATTGCCGATGAACCCACAACCGCTTTGGATGTAACGATACAGGCCCAGGTTTTGGAACTGATGAAGGATCTCAATGAGCAGATGGGCACGTCGATTATGTTCATCACCCATGATCTGGGGGTTATTGCGGAAATGGCTGATGACGTAGTGGTCATGTACGCCGGGAAAATTGTTGAAGAAGCCGATGTAGTAACGCTGTTTCATGATCCGAAACATCCTTATAGCGTGGGACTGCTCAAGTCTCGACCGGATATGGTGGAAGAGGATGAAGAACTGGAAGCTATAGAAGGAATGGTCCCAAGTCTGTTGAATATGCCAAAGGGATGTCCCTTTAATCCCCGCTGTAAGCACTGTATGGAAATCTGCAAAGAAAAAATGCCGGTGTTAAAAGAAATTACTCCGGGACATAAAGTCCGTTGCTGGCTCTATGATCAGGAAGGAGGGGGCTAAGATGGCTGAGGATTTATTGGAAGTGGAAGGATTAAAAAAATATTTTCCCATAAAAGAAGGGGTATTTTCCAAGACCGTAGGCCATGTGAAGGCCGTTGATCATGTCTCCTTTAAAATAAAGCAAGGAGAAATTTTCGGTCTGGTAGGGGAGTCCGGTTGCGGAAAAACAACGGTGGGACGAACCCTTCTGAGCCTGTTGGAGCCTACAGAAGGATTAGTGAAATTTGATCAGCAGATTCTTTATAATACAGAGACCGGTGAGAGAATTAATAAAAATGACCTCAGAAAGCTTCGAAAGGAAATGCAAATCATTTTTCAGGATCCTTATGCCAGTTTAGATCCCAGAATGAACGTGGGAATGATTGTATCCGAAGGACTTCGAAAGCACAAGCTTGTGAAGAATAAAAAAGAGGCCATAGAAAAATCCAAAGAACTTCTGGAGCTATGCGGTCTGGAAGGAAGCAATGTTCGAAAATATCCCCATGAATTTAGCGGCGGACAGCGACAACGGATAGGAGTTGCCCGGGCTTTAGCCTTAGAACCGAAATTTCTTGTTGCCGATGAGCCTATCGCCGCATTAGACGTTTCGATTCAAGCTCAAATGTTAAAGTTTATGACGGATTTAAAAGATCGGCTTGGGCTCACCTACCTTTTCATCTCTCATGATCTCAGTGTGGTTCGTTATTTTTGTGACCGTGTGGCGGTCATGTATCTAGGTTCCTTTGCGGAGCAGGCGCCTACTAAAAAACTGTTTAAAAAGCCGTTGCACCCCTATACACAATCTTTGTTATCGGCGGTACCGAAATCGGATCCCGCCGTAAAAAAGAAAAGAGAAATCTTAAAAGGGGATGTGCCCAGCCCCGCCGATCCACCTTCGGGGTGCAAGTTTCACACCCGATGCAAATATGCGGAAGATAAGTGTAAAATCAAAATACCGGTGTATCGTGAAATTGAACCGGATCATTTCGTCAGTTGTCATCTGGCGGAAAAAATCAATGCATAGCAGCTGTTTTTACAGCTGCTTTTTTAAGTACACAGGGCATTTACTTAGCTTATTTGTTATTCATTTTTCATAATCCATTACTGAACTTTCACTATTTACCATTCAAGATTAGCTAAGGTTTATTATGAGCCTTAATTCCTGGTTATACCAAACATCACCGAT
>PWEO01000204.1 GCA_003553525.1 Clostridiaceae bacterium | reverse complement strand
AATTAGTTTTCAATCTTGTAATTTTTTATTATATCATACTTATTAATCCTATAATTTGCAGCATGTTCTTACTCCGATTCGAAAAACTCTCCCGGACCTAAGCTGCTCACCTTTCGATTACCGTTACGGTCAATAAAAAAACTGAGGATAAGCTCCTCAGCCTTTGCCAATCATCATGGCCACTATAATCAATATCAGGAAACTACCTCTGCATATTTATTACTTATTAAGTGCTCCGCCCCGTTTGGTATTTCTAAAGGCTTCTTGATTCCGTTGAGTTTTATTGTTCAGTGTTTCGTTACCAATCCCTTGCTGTGCGCTTTGTTTCTTCTTATCTTCAATGATTTTTTTCATTCGATCCATAGTATTAGACATATTTTGACACCTCTTCTCTTCGACTGTTCTTATTTTCCTGCCTCATCCCCCATATGGTGGATGGTTTTTTTTTATTTGTGAGTCTATTCCATTATACCATGTATATTCTATCATATTTTGCCGCTGTTTCACCGAAAAACTCAATTTAATATTATATTCAGTTCACAAACCGGTGGTCAATCGTCATGCTTTGAGTCGATACCCCGGAAACCCCCACTTCAAGTTACGTAGAAATTAAGTGGGGGAAGTCTTCATTATTTTGCTCCCTTCAGGATCCGGTTTGTGTCTCCCTTGAATGGGTAATAATACAGTAAAAGATAGTCGACTATGGGAAGGGGCGGTTGAAAATGACGGTTCAATTTCGCAATTTGGTTTTTGAAGGCGGCGGTGTTAAAGGGATTGCTTATGTAGGTGCCATTCAGGTAATGGAACAGCGGGGACTCTTAAACCATATTCATCGGGTGGGGGGAGCAAGTGCCGGGGCCATTAATGCCTTAATCTATGCCCTGGGATATGATATTGCATCCCAAAGAGATATTTTGAATTCCACAGATTTCAAGGACTTTATGGACAATTCCTTCGGTTACATCCGGAATTTCCGGCGGCTGTGGTTCGAATTCGGATGGAACAAAGGGGATTTTTTCAACGAATGGTTGGGTTCCTTGGTTAAAGACCGTCTGGGGGATTCCCAGGCCACTTTTAGAGATCTTCAGAATGCCGGACATCCGGATTTGTATGTCATCGGCACAAACCTTTCCACGGGCTACTCCGAGGTTTTTTCCTTTGAGAGAGTTCCCGATATGCCTCTGGTAACGGCGCTTCGTATCAGCATGTCCATTCCCCTGTTTTTCCGGGCACAACGCTTTGGCAAACGGGATGATGTATATGTGGACGGCGGTGTAATGATGAACTACCCGGTAAAACTCTTTGATCGACAGCGATACATTGACATGCAAACCGAAGAAGAAGCCGCCCGTTTTGTGGAGTATTACAATAAGGAAAATGCCCGTTTTTTACTGGAGCGTCCTGAAAGCAGCCCCTACGTGTATAATCGTCAAACCCTGGGCATAAGACTGGATACTCAGGAAGAGATCGGTTTATTTCGCTACAATGAACCCCAAAAGGGAAAAACAATCAATACCTTCCCGAATTATGCCCGGGCTCTGATTGGTGCTTTCCTCCAGGTTCAGGAAAATAAACACCTCCATGGCGATGACTGGCAGCGAACCTTATACATCAACACTCTTGACGTAAAAACCACGGACTTCGATTTGTCCGATGCTAAAAAACAAGCCCTGATTTTACAGGGCATTGAGGGGGCAGAAACCTATTTCAAGTGGTTTGAAGATCCCAAAGAAGATCCGGTAAACCGCATCCTATAGCAAACAGTATATCTCTTCGTGGTACGTACCGCTTATATGCGACGTATAACTTAGAGCGGTGTTTCTTTTTGCAAGGTGTTTAAAAGCCGACCGTATTAGTCAAACTTCACAAATACTAACACTAATACGCCGATAACCAGTCCGATTCCTGCACCGGCAATGATACCTACCGCCATATCAAATCGGCTAATGGCTGAAATTAACAATCCGATACCCGCACCAATGGTTAATCCTAAACCCACTGCACCTAAGTTGAATTCATTTATTCGTTTAAACATGGTTTCCCTCCATTTCCGGTCCAAAAGCTTCAATTGAAACATTTACTTATTGCTGAATAAACATATTATATATTATTCATACCATATATTTCTAATTTCAAACTTCTGGATCAACGGCTTTCGGATCTTTCAGATCTTAATTCTCACAATCAGGCCTTTTTGATTACATTAAACAGCTTTGCAATCTTGGTATATAGTTCGATTCCTTTTAATAAAACCTCTTCATTAAAGTTAAACTGAGAAGAATGCAACGGATAAATAAATCCCTTTTTTTCATTTCGAATACCCAGCATTAAGAATAATCCCGGAATCTCCCTTTGATAAAAACCGAAATCTTCGGAAATGGTCATTCTTTTCATTTCAATAAAGTCCTCGGGATCCACAACATTCATAAATTGATTGAAAAGCTCCTCATCATTGACCACCGGCGGACAAAAGTCAATAAAATCCGTGGTAATCTTTACACCGTACATTTCCTCAAGCCCTCTATTGATTTGGACCATTCTGTTTTTAGCCAGATGATATACCTCCATATCGAAAGTTCTGAGAGTACCTTCCAGCATTACCTTCTCTGCAATTAAGTTTCTTACGGTTCCTCCCTGAATCTTTCCGATGGTAAGTACTGCAGATTCCAAGGGATCAATACTGCGACTAATAATGCTTTGGTAGCTGTCCACCAGTTTGGAGGCCACTAAAATGGCGTCTACTCCATTTTGTGGCTGTGCTCCATGACAACCTTTTCCTTCAACGGTTATATTGTATTCTATAGTTTGTGCCATAAAGGCACCGGGTTTTGAACCGACCTTTCCTTCTTCGATATCCGGTTGCAGATGAAACCCGAAAATGGACTCGATATTATATTTTTTAAAGTTTTGGTCCTTTAAAACCACATCGGCTCCGCCGGCATTCTCTTCTCCCGGCTGAAAAAGCAGCACAATGCTTCGGTTGATTTCCTTGATCCCAGTTAAATACTTTGCAAAGCCCAGTAACATGGCCATATGCCCGTCATGTCCGCAGGCATGCATATAACCCTTTGAGGAAGCAAATTCCAAACCGGTTTTTTCCTCCCCATCCAAAGCATCCATATCTGCGCGAAAACAAATAGGTCTTTTATTGCTTGTCCCTTCTCTATAGGCCAGCACTCCGGTTTTTGCTACTTTTTCAACGGTATATCCTAAGTCTGTGAGTTTCTCTTCTATATATTTCGAGGTTTTATACTCTTTAAAAGCAGGTTCCGGAATTCCGTGAAGATATCGTCTCGTTTGTATAATTTCCTCTTTCATTTCGGTAATTTTCATATTTATTCCACCCCCTAGAAAGTATTTACCCAGGAACTACTTATCTTGAATTACAGAAGCAAATGATTAACCTCTTACTCCTAAATTTCCACTTCACTGCCCAACCCTTTCTCTACAGCGCGGTCCAGTGCGTACTTTGCGGTGATTAAATCCTGCAGTGCTAAACCGGTTGTATCAAAAATCGTTATATCCTCTTCACTTAATCGCCCCTTCACATTTCCTTCAATCAGATCCCCGATTTCTCCGATAATGTCTTTCGGCTGTATTATTCCCTTCTTGATCGCCGTCTCCGTTTCTCCCACGCGGAGAGCCTGCTTCATATCATCCACATAGACTCTGGCAATCCCGAATATCTTTTCATCTATTTCCTGCTTGCCCTCCATGTCCGCTCCGATACAACTGATATGAGTTCCGGCCTTAATCCATTCTTTTAGAATCATCGATTTTTTTGAAGGAGTGGCGGTTATGATTATATCCGCTTCTTTTGTTGCATTTTTAATATTATCTACCTT
>PWEO01000131.1 GCA_003553525.1 Clostridiaceae bacterium | reverse complement strand
TTATTATCCTCCTCTGAGTTCAATCATATTTTACATATATCCTAAGTAAAGGTATCAGAATATTTTAATTTTTCATATAAAGATATTTTAGCAGTTTTTGCTCATAGATACAATTCTTTTTATCAATTTTTATTGATTTTTAATAATTATTACCCTATTTTTGTGCTTAGCTGAATATTCCAACAAATTAATAGGAAATTAGTAGCACGATGTTGGTTAAAATGTTATAATAATGGGTAATTAAAGGAGGAAAGTCGTTGACATACATAATTATTGGAAGTTTTTGTTTCATCATGTTTTTTCTTTATGACTTTAACAGTGTTACTTGGAAGAATCCTTTTATTCATCGGTTTTTTCTTTTGGGTTCTGTTTTTTTACTGATAACCACACTGAGGATGGTAGCCCAGTTTAGAAAGAGTCTTTTAGAAGGCGCAGTAGCCAGTCCTCAATGGTTTATTCTTTTCATGGGATTTTCCATACTGTTAGTTTATACATTGTTTTTTGCACTTCCTTTTGATGACACCTATGCTAACCTATCCCGAAATCGCAAAGTCTATACAAGCGGAGTCTATGCTTTATGCCG
The DNA here is from genome assembly GCA_003553525.1 of Clostridiaceae bacterium. Classification (GTDB taxonomy): domain Bacteria; phylum Bacillota; class Clostridia; order Peptostreptococcales; family T1SED10-28; genus Isachenkonia. The sequence continues at coordinate 15,799 of PWEO01000131.1, read as the reverse complement.
TCATCCGGGGGTTTTATGGTTCATGGGAATGTACTTCTCTTTTTATTTTTTAACGAAAGATCCTTTGATTCTAAAGATTTCTATTATCTGGAGTTTTTGGAATATTCTTTACGTCATATTTCAAGATCTATGGGTTTTTCCTAAAACCTTCGAGGATTACCATATTTATCAAGCAAATACTCCCTTTTTAATCCCTAACCGATCGAGCCTTCGTCGTCTAAAGCATAAAACCTAAGAAAGGAGCTGCCTATGAAACTTCAAGACAAGCTACGACAACAGGAATATGATAAAATCTGGAATTCATATTGTGGTTTTTTAGATTTAACTATGGAAGAATACATGAATATTCAAAGTCGTCTCATGAAGGAGCAGATAAATCTGTGGTCTTCCTGCGATTTAGGTAAATCCATTCTTAAAGGAAAAATACCTAAAACCATCGATGATTTTCGTCAAATGGTTCCTTTAACTACATATGACGACTATGCAGACATTTTACTTTCAAAACAATCATCCTCCCTTCCGGATTCTCCTATCATTTGGATCGAAACCACATGGGAAGGTGGCAAGCATCCAGTTAAAGTTGCCCCTTATACTCGAAGTATGTTGGATGTTTATCGAAATAATGTTACCGCCTGCTTGATTCTATCTACAAGTACCGAAAAAGGAAAATTCGATGTAGAAAGTACCGATAAGTTTTTGTATGGTCTTGCACCGCTGCCCTTTGCAACCGGACTATTTCCACTTGCTCTCGGAGAAGAGATCGACATTCAATTTCTACCTCCCGTAAAGGAAGCGGAGAATATGAGCTTCTCAGAGCGAAACAAAGCAGGTTTCAAAATGGCCTTAAAGAATGATGTGGAGTATTTTTTCGGCCTTGGCAGTGTCGCCTATGCCATTAGCGTAAGCCTTTCTTCCTTATACAGCAGCAGTACCTCCAATGGATTTTCCTCACTGCTTAAATGCAGCCCCAAAATGGCTATGCGTATACTCAAAGCTAAAAATCGCTGTAAAAAAGAAAATCGAGCCTTAAAGCCTAGGGATTTATTTCAGCTAAAAGGCTTTATGATCGCCGGAACTGACAACAAATACTATAAAGATGATTTAGAAGATCTTTGGGGTATTCGACCTATGGAACTCTTTGCCGGAACAGAACCTTCTATTATCGGGACTGAGACCTGGACACGTAACGGCATGTACTTTTTTCCCGACACCTGTTTTTATGAGTTTATTTTAGAAAAGGATATGCTTCAATCTTTTGATGATCCTAATTTCAAGCCGAAAACCTACTTAATGGATGAAGTGATTCCCGGTGAAAAGTATGAAATCGTGCTTTCTGTATTAAAAGGCGGAGCTTTCGCACGCTACCGTGTAGGCGATGTATATCGCTGTGTCGGCCTGCATAATCAGGAAGATGCAACGCTAATCCCTCGATTTGAATACGTAGACCGAATCCCACAAATTATTGATATTGCAGGCTTTACTAGAATATCCAAGTTCGGAATTCAAAGCGCTATAGAACTTTCAGGATTTAAGGTGGAAGATTGGACAGCTCTAAAAGAATATAATAAAGATCAGCGACCATTTATGCACCTGTACGTAGAAATCAATAAGGACTCCTTAACAATGACTCCCTATAGCAAAGAGATTATAAAAGAAATCTTAAGCACTTACTTCAAATATAGTGATCAGGATTATAGAGACTTAAAAAAAATTCTCGGAATGGACCCATTAGAGGTAACGATTCTTAAGAACGGTACGTTTAATTCCTATCGATTACAGTTTCAAAAAGACATACCGAAGATGAATCCGAATCATTACGAAATTCAAGCCTTATTAGCTATCGAAAAAGAGTATCGAAGGGAAAGGATGGTGAAGTAGCATGTTTAATGGTCTTTATGGAAGCATTTCAGGTTTATCCGTCGTCGGGTATTTGTTTCTTTTTATGATTTTCTTAAATGCGAAAAAAAGCAAATTGATCAACAGCTTCTTAACCCTTTTACTTTCCATGATTCTTTGGACCGGCGGTTCTTTGCTTATGCGACAACAGTTTTGGCCTTCCTATATTTTCTGGTATCATGTATCTCTTAGCGGTTTGTTCTTAATGGTTCTCAGTTATTTTAAGTTCAGTGCTGCATTTGTGGGCATGACCAAAAATAAATTTGTTATTTTGTATACTTTTTTGCTTGCAGCAGTATTTGCAGCTAATATTCCATCAGGATTTTTTCTTCATTGGCCAAGCCTTCAAATAGAAAATGGAAGAGCTCTTATGGTGTATGATCAAATCACCGGTTTTGTGAGCGTATTTTTTGCGGTTACAGGTATTATTGTAGTACACATGGTTGCATTACTTTATAAAAATGTTCGCCACAATATTAAACTTCGAAAGCAAATATCGCCTGTAATTCTAGGAATTGTCCTTTTATTCCTTGGGCATTTAGCCTTTACCGTTCCTTTTTTTAAAGGCTTTCCCATTGATATCTTAGCAGGGCTGGTCAATGTATTTTTACTAGTTTATGTTTTGGTAAAAAGAAAGCTTTTTCGACCAAGAATGATTGCTTCTTCAAATGTCGGCTATTTATTTTGCGTTGTGATGGGCTTTAGTGTCTTTTATGGAATTTTTCCTTATATAAAAATCTTAAGCAATCGAAATCCTCCTCTTTCTGAGGGGTTATTAACGGCAATTTATTTAGTGGTATTCTCAGCAATTGTTTCTTTTTTCTTCCTTTTATGGAAACAGGCACTATCCAAAATCTTTATCCAAAATGACGAACTTCATGATGAGATTTTGAAAGATTATAGCGCAAAGGTTTCCAGTAGCCTGAATCTTAAAAACATTTATGAGCATACTGCTGAAACCATAGAAAAAAACACCGATGTAAAGCAAGTTTTTATCAGTATCCTCAATGATGAAAACCAAAAATATACAATACGTCATAGCAACCGTTCTTTATCGGATATCTCGTTGGTTTTAACAATGGACCACCCTATTGTTCATTTCTTAAAACACCATAATGAACCATTAAACATGGAAGAATTCACTCATACCACTGCCTATAAGTCTATTTGGGAGAGTGAAAAAAAACAGCTGGAAAACTTAAAGATTGGTCACTGTATAGGACTTAAAGTTTCCAATGAACTTGTAGGGATAATTTTAATTGCAATGGAGAGAACCAGCCAGTATTTAAAGACTCAAGATTTAAATCTACTCTCCTCTGTTAACACAATTTCTTCAATTGCTATAAAAAATGCTCTGCGATATGAAAAGGCTTACTTTGAAGCTCGAATCGACGAGCTCACCGGAGTCCTTAATCGAAGATACTTCTTTGAAGTACTGGATAAAGTTTTTCAGGAAAATAAAAACAGTTCTCTTGCCTTGCTTCTAATAAATTTAGACGATTTTAAACTTTATAACCAGTTGTACGGAGTTGCTCAAGGAGACTTGGCTCTAAGAAAAGTTGCCGTGATTCTAAAAGGGAGCATTTCGGATCAATGTTTTGTTGCTAGATACGGAGGAAAAGAATTTGCACTTTTATTGCCTCAGTATGATGTGTTTAAAGCGAAAAAACTCGCAATTTCTCTTCGGGATCAAATAGGAAAAATCGGAAAAACAGAAAATAGTTTCAGACAAAAAACCCTCACTATCAGTGCTGGTATTTGTATTTCTCCTTATGGTGCGAAATCCGTTAAAGAACTCTTGGATAATGCTGAACATGCTATTTATCATGTAAAACGAAAAGGGAAAAATGCCATCAAGATTTTTGACACTTTCGTTTCTAATGAGGTAAACAAATCAGAAAATTTGGACTTGCATAGTATTTACGACGAATACAAATCTACAATTTATGCTCTTACTGCAACCATTGACGCGAAGGATCATTATACTTTTAATCACTCGGAGAATGTAGCAAAATATGCCGTTGCTCTTGGTAAACGTCTAAACCTGAATAAGGATATTATTGAAAATCTTCGACAGGCCGCTCTTCTACATGATATCGGAAAAATCGGTATTCCCGAGCATATTCTCAATAAGCCTTTCCGATTAACCGAAGAAGAATTCGAAATCATGAAGGGACATGTTGAAGCATCAATTAATATTATTCGACATTTGCCTTCTCTGGATTACGTTATCCCTGCAGTCCTCGGACATCATGAGCACTACAACGGAGGCGGTTATCCTCGAAGAAGTGAAAAAGATGATATTCCCCTAACAGCGCGCATTCTTTGTATTTCTGATGCCTTTGACGCAATGATTTCTAAACGCTGTTACAAAGATCCGCTGCCTGTTGAGGAAGCTTTATATATTTTACAAAAAGAAGCAGGACGTCAGTTTGATCCTGAACTAGTCCCGATCTTTGTATCTATGATTAATGAACGAGATTTGGATTTTGATACACAATTGCAAAAGGTTACCTTATTAAGTGGAGCTAACTAATGCAAAAGTATTATCTTTTTTAATATGCTCTCTGATTTAATTCTTATTAAAAAAACCCTCATTAAAGAAAATTTCTTTAATGAGGGTTTTTCTATTATTATTGAATAGTAAATGCACTTACTTCACAACCATTACACTAATGTCCGTTCCTTGAATAACAGAATTACTGACACTTCCCAGGACCACCCTTCGAAGACCACCGAGCCCTCGGCTTCCCATAATAATCAAATCAAACTCCCCTTCTTCAGCCACTTCCGTTATAACACTCGCCGGATGACCCTGCACTAACTTCACTTCAAGGCTTGCATTGGTATCATCAAATTTTTCAGCTTCTTTAAACAAGGTTTCTTTTTTATCCTCTACTTTTTTTGATTCCAGTTCCCTAAGCTTTGACAGATTTTCCGGAGATGGTGCATATCCATCTGCAGAGGTTGCTACCCAAGAATAATCTTCATAAGCGTGTAATAGTGTAACTTCATGAATCCCACAATCAGCAGTTAATTGATGTGCTTTTTTAATAGCTCTTTGGCTGGCCTCGGAACCGTCATAACAAACTAGTATTTTCATCCAATCACTCCTTGTTAGTTCGTCTTTAATTTATTTCACTACCATTACACTGACATGTGTTCCCTGCATTACAGCGTTGCTGACACTGCCCAGCACGGCTTTTCGAACAGTCCCCAATCCACGACTCCCAATAATGATTAAGTCATAGTTCCCTTCCTCTGCCACCTTAGTAATCACCTTGGCAGGATGCCCATGGATCGTTTTGATGTCCACCAACGCTTCGGTATCGTCGAAAATCTTTGAAATCTTTCTGATTTCCTCTTCTTTTTCTTGAATCTGACTCTTTTCATGATCCTCCAGCTTTTTTAGCATATCCGGAGAGGGTGCGTAACCGTCACCCAAGGAAATCCAATAGTTGTCTTGATAAGCATGAAGTATCGTAACTTTATTGAATCCACAATTTGCAGTAAGTTCATGGGCTTTCGTGATAGCCCGTTTGCTAGGTTCTGAACCGTCAAAACATACTAATAATTTCATACCATCCCTCCTTTTCATCCAGTCCCTACTTAATCTTATTGTATCTATACCCTGTCTTAAGATTAACAAACCGAATTAAATATTAGACAAGTTCATTTAATGCCTCTTGATAAATATTAAGATCTTTATCACTGTGTAGTACAAATCGTATCACTTTAACATTTCTTAAATCCGGAATAAGTTCTTTAACAGTTGATAAAGCTATATTTGTGGCTTCCTTTATTGGATAACCGAAAGCACCGGTGGAAATAGCCGGGAAAGCTATGGATCGAATATTATTTTCCTCAGCAATCTGTAGAGCTTTTTTATAACAATCTCTTAGCAGCTTATCTTCAAGGTTGTCCTGTCCATAAACCGGACCCAAGCAATGAATCACAAAGTCATTAGGTAAATTGAATGCGCCCGTAATTACTGCCTCACCCGGTGCAATCGGAGCAAATTTTCGACTTTCCTTTTCCAATTTCGGTCCCGCCCCCCTGTGGATGGCACCGGCTACGCCTCCACCTGTTTGCAGTTCTGCGTTTGCGGCGTTTACAACAGCTTCCATATCTTTTTGTTCAGCAATGTCTCCCTTTATACATTCGATTACTACTTGATGAATTTTCTTATTCATTCTCTACCCTCTTTTCATCAATAATTTCCTTCATTTGAACTAAAGATTTTTCCTGTTGAGTGTTTTTTTTCCGACGATCAAATTGGCCTAGAATAATATAGCTTATAACTAAGAATATAAGCCCAGTAGCTACACTAATGATCTCGGCAAAATTTTCATATCCTGCACTTCGACCTAGTTGAAGGCCAACAAATACGCCAATGACCATAACCACCAGGGGAATAATATACACATAAAAAGCGCTGCTTGATAATTTCGGGTTTTCGATTTCGACCAAAACCCTCTGACCCTCTTTTGCTCCTAAAGAGTTTTCAACTTCAACGAGCTGATCCTTGCCGGCACAACGGCTGCAAGATTTTTGGGCTCAGCCGCAACCACTGGACGGCGCAATTCGAACCGTTGCCTTATGGTCTTCCACCGACGCTACCACTCCTATCGTTTTCATAAACTGAACACCTCCTACTGATAAAAGTTATATTAATTATATACCCCTAATCCTATTTTTATAAAACTTGTTATTTTCTTCATTTCCCGATTTTTTCGGTGGAAGACCCTTCTAAGATTTAAAATATTTTTTAAAAAACCTCATAACCCCTTTTTTCTCCTCCCTATTTCCTTTCCTATCCTTTGCCTTTATTTTAGAACGACCTGATATTCTTTCCTCATTTCTATAGGGTATTTCATCGGTTCCGGCACCATTCGCTGTTTTTTCTTTGCTTTGGATTTTACGTTTTTGCACTTTTTCAATGATCTTATCAAGTTGATTAAAATCGATGGGCTTACTCAAGTAATCATCCATGCCTGCTTCCAAACATTTTTTTTCATCATCTTTCATAGCATAGGCAGTCATGGCAATAATTTCCGGTTGCTCCACCTTCATTTTCCGTATGTTTCTAGCGGCATCATATCCATCCATTACAGGCATCTGACAATCCATTAATATCAAATCGTAAGATTCTTTTTTAAATTTTTCTATGGCTTCTACTCCATTTTCTGCAATATCACAGTTGACGCCTTTTCTTTCCAATAGTTCCAACATGATCTCCTGGTTCAATTCTTGATCCTCCGCTATTAAAACCTTGGCCTTTTGTGATCCATTTATATTTTTTCTATTTTCGTTTAGTACCCGTTGATCTTGAACTGAATCTTGTAAGGGGCTTTCCGATATCTCGAAGGGTATCCTGACAATGAAGGTACTTCCTTGACCATATTCACTCTTAACCTCAATGGTACCCTCCATAAGTTCTACTAAGGTTTTTGTGATTTTTAAACCTAAACCGGTACCTCCATACAAACGGGTATGACTCTGATCAATTTGTGAAAAGGTTTGAAAAAGCTTATCTAACTGGTTTTCTTTTATACCGATTCCTGTATCCTGTACTTCAATGATCACGAGCAAGTTGTTGCTTTCTTTTTTTTCCTCACCCTTAATCCGAAGGAATACTTCTCCTTCGGAAGTGAATTTAATACCATTACTCACTAAATTAGCCAGGATTTGATGCAACCGGGTGGGATCTCCCATAACAAATCGGGGGATGCTTCTATCTATTTGCATACGAAGGTCCAAGCCTTTCATTTTAGCCTGTTGATCGAACATAGTCATTACGGATGCAATGGTTTTTTCAATATCAAAGGGAATAGATTCCAAAGCCATTTTGTTCGATTCAATTTTTGATAAATCTAATATATCATTGAGGATATTCATTAAATTTTTTGAAGCATTTTGAACATGCTCTAGGTAACTCTTTTGCTGTAAAGAAAGCTCCGTGTCGGAAAGAATCTCCAAAAATCCAATAATCCCGTTCATCGGGGTTCGGATTTCGTGACTCATATTTGCAAGAAATGTTGATTTCGCTTGACTTGCTAATTCCGCTTCTTTCTTTGCATTAATCAGATCCTTCTCGATAGTTTTGCGTCTTGTAACATCAATGTATACGCCTCTCATTAATAAAGGGTCTCCATTTTCCGTCCATTGGATGACTTTCCCTTTCTCTTCGATCCATACCCAGTGACCTTGCTTATGTTTTCTCCGGATCTCTAAAGAATAATTTTTTTGCTCTTTATTATATATCCTCTGGATTTCTGCCTCTACCTGATTTAAATCTTCCGGATGAACAAACCGCTTCCAATTTTCGAGGCTTAAAGGCAATAATTCTTGCATATTGAAACCGCTGATCTTTAATAGGTTTTCAAAATATAAAACCTCACCGGTTTGAATATTCCATTCCCAGGTTCCGATATTTCCCGCTTCAAGAGTATCTCTTAGTCGTTGTCTCTCCCAATTAAGATGTTTTTGTGTTTCAATTAATTGGGTTTGATCCACTAAATATCCACGGATTTGATCAGGTTCTCCACGTTCATTTCGATCCACCTTACTATAATCATAGAACCACCGGTATTTTCCGTCTTTCGCTTTAATACGGTAAAAAAGTTCATAGGTATCCCTATGGTCTTTAAGATATTCCCTGGATTCTCGATCGATTCGATGCAAGTCTTCCGGATGAATCAAATCATCATACAAAAAATCCGGATTCATCATTTCCTCAGGGCTATAGCCTAAGATATCCTGCACATTTTTCGATACATATTTAATCGCCCACTTATTTTTAGGATCCCAAACAATAATAAATACCGGTCCAGCGAAAAAAATATCCGCTTTCCCATCATTATATTCCACCACAGTATCACCTCTCTTTAATACCACTGTTACTGGTTTCAAACTTATATATATTTTACCCTATCTTAGGGGAATGTACCGTCTAGAACCGTACTTTTTCTAAATTTTAGAAATTTAAGTATTACTTTCATTCGCCGTAGGGTATATAATCATTATATTATTCAAAGAAAGGAGACTTTTATGAACCACTATCAATGCACAGTATGCGGATATACCTATCGCCCTGAAAAAGGGGACAAAATCCGAGACATCGAGCCCGGTACAAAGTTTGATAATTTACCTGAACACTGGCGATGCCCTACCTGCAATCAACCAAAAATGGCTTTTGTTGAAAAGTAAAATCTTATGTTTTACAAATTATTCTTTCGGGTATAAAAACATTATAACCGGTCAAAGGGGTGATGGTATGACAAATAAACAAAAAGATAATGATTGGGAAAAATTCAAGGCCAAAATAAAAAGAATCTGGCATGATCTTACCGATGAAGAGTTAAACGAACTTGAGGGAGATAAAGATAAAACATATGAAAAAATCGGTAAAAAGTATGGTCTTTCCCGTGAAGAAATTGACCGGCGAATGGACGAATACGACATTTAATAATTTAAATACGGAAAGGAGGTTTACCATGGCAGATAAGGAGTTTAAAAACGATAAAACTGATTTGAAGAAGAAAATTCTTCAGGAATGGCCGGATCTTGATCAAAAAGATTTAGGGGACGTGATGGGTAGTCGCGAAAAACTAATTCAAAAGCTTGTTCGAGATTATGGACTAACCTACGAAGAGGCCAAAAAACGACTTAATGAAATAGACGATTAATTAAATAGAAAAAAACCATCGTTTGTCAGTTGTCCCGAGACTTTGAATTTAGTTCTAAGTTTCGGGGCTTTTTCAATTGATGGTTTTTTTATCAATCTATGATTACCCTTTACTAAAGTCTAATGTAATTTTCCCCTCTCTGGAATTTCTTTTATAGGCTTCTTCTTAATTTTCCAGATCTTACGGCCGTGAGTGAAAAGTACACGTGCTGAAGCAAACAAGGGTACCACTAAGATCATTCCAATCAGACCTGCCAACTGTCCCGCAACAAGTATTAAGAAGATTATCACCAAGGGATGAAGATTCAATTTTTTACCGATTATCTGAGGAGATATCAAATTACTCTCAATTTGTTGTATAATTATGATCGCAAGCACAGTCAGTAGAGCGGTAATCGGAGATAAAAACAATGCTACAATAACCGCCGGAATACTACCGATCCATGGTCCGAAAAATGGGATGATATTCGTAAGCCCTGCAATAATCCCTAAAAGAAGAGCATAATCCAGACCGATGATCAAAAAAGCAATAAGACATAAAATCCCGACGAATAAACAAACTAAGCCCTGGCCTTGAATATAGGAACTTAGGGCCCGGTCCACATCTACTAATATATCACGGACTTCAGGTTGTTGCTTTTGATGAAACAGATTGACGAATCCGTCCTGAAATTTCTTTGAATCCTTTAACACATAAAACAATAAAATCGGAAGTAAAATCAATGTAAAGACCGCGGAGGCTAAGGAACCTAAAAGACTTCCTACCCCGGTTATAGCTCCTCTTCCCCAGTTGTTTAAGGTGTCCATGGCACTTTCTATATACCCGTCCATATCTAAAAACTCTTCCTGTTGAAGCTGACTGATTCGATTAAATAGATCTATTTCCAAAAACCATTCCTGAATACCTTCCACTATCTGAGGAATATTGTTGCCAAGACTCATAATTTGTCCTTGGAGCACCGGACCGAGTATGGCAAGACTAATAACAATGATCACGATAAAAATCAGGTAAATAAATAAAATTGATATCCCCCTGCTCATTTTTTTATTCAACAGATTTACAAAGGGTCTTAACAGATAAAACAACAGCCCCGCAAGTATTAAGGGAATAAACAAAGTTTCGAAAACGACCTGTAATGGATTAAACATCCAATCAATCAAACTTCCTATGTAGATAATTAAAAACAATATTAAAATATTTCTACCGATTGCATAAAATTTTTCATTCATTAGTGATTGCTCCTTTGCGTTTATTTTAAAGCATAGGCTCAATGGGACGCACAATTCTTGCGCCTATTTCCATTAGCATTTTTCGGATGCTAAAAACATTCCTTCCCCCCTAAGTCCTCTTGCGTCTCGTAAACCAAACTAGACTCTTCTACTGTCAGCATTTCTGCTTTCAACTCCTCCGTGAAACTTTCGCTGTGAATAACTACCATACTTTCCGTACTAAAAAAAGCACTTCGAGGATCCAGATTATAGGATCCAATGATAATTAGCCCCGGTTTTTTCCTCCCGGATTTAGCTTCGTATAGTTATTGATTACTTCTTGCATCTCCGGAATGCATTGTGAAATACCTTATATCAATGGTTTCTTTTGTATTTTGCAGAAGATAAAGACGGACCATAGCTCCTTCCTTTGCTGATTCAATAAGCAACGCCTCATCAGGACCCTCTGCCAATATACTACTTGTAGACTCTAACTTCTATTTTACCCTATCGGAGATGTATTTTAAACTACCTTTTTACTATGGAGCGATTTTTATAATATACTACTGTTTTATAAAAAAAACACCTCCCGGTGTTTTTTTGCTTTCCTTCTCTATATTATTATCTTCAACGCTTACTGGCTGTTGTGGTGATCAAAGTCCGGTTTTGGTGATATGGCCGCACCTATAAGAGCCAACGCAGGGAAAACAGCTGTAAGCAGCAAGATTTCGGTATAACCGCCGAAATAATCAAAGGCAAAACCGAAGGGCAGCGGCCCTGCTGCGGATCCGATAACCATGGCCATCATGGTAAAACCTTTAATACTTCCTAAGTTCCCTCGACCAAAATAATTCGGCCAAATCATATTGTTGGTAATAGCAAAATAACCGTTGACCCCTCCCCAAAAGATTCCTAGAATAATCACCATTGGGATTGTGGCAAGATTAAAATATCGGATAGATAAAAACCCTAAAAGAATCACAATAAAACCAAAGAAGGTAACAGAGAGTATTTTATGATCCTTAAACCGGTCTCCTACCACCCCGGCAATAAAATTATTAACAAACTGAGATGCCGCATATACACTAAGTGCCAAAGCAGCAATCATCGGTGCACTGGTTTCAGGATAACCTAAATACTCCATAATTGAGGCTAAATGAAATGTTATCCCGGTGTTTAAGGCCGCAGGCACGGTTACGCAAAATAACAATACCCAAAACGCTCTGGTTTTCATGGCTTCTTTTAAGGTCCAGGACTTTTCCCGCTGAGAAGCTTTCGGCGTCGGAGACTCAAGATCGATCACCTCTCCATCGGGAAGGGCCCCGATGTCTTCCGGTTTATTCTTTACAAATATTAAGGCCACAGGTAGCATTACCGTAAGCAGTAAAATCCCCCAAAGCTGCCAACCTATACGCCATCCGTAATTTATGATAATCCAGGTATTCAGAGGCGGAAGAATGAAAGATCCCGCAACTGCTCCGATTGCCATAAAGCTTAAGGCTCTTCCCCGCATTTTATAAAACCACTGGGGAATTAAAGTCGTGGAGGTTAACGTCATAGATCCCTGCCCGAGAAGTCTAATGGAAAAAAAACCTACAAGCAGCATCCAGGGAGCTGAAACTTGAATCATCCAAAAACAGGCTAGGGCAAACAGTATAATTACCATAGGCATAACCTTTCGGTGCCCTTTTAAGTCCACAAGTTTTCCTACAAAAGAAATTAACAGACCTGCTCCCAGGGTTCCTAAAGAATAAAAACTGGAAACATAAGACCTCCCCCAGCCAAATTCGTCAATATAGGAGTCTATAAATACCGACACCGAATAAGTTTGTCCCGGTCCGGAAAAAAACACCCCTAGTATACTTACCACAACAATAACCCATCCATAAAAAAAAGGCACCCTGTCTGCCAATGTATGTTCTTTTTGTAACCCTTTCTGTTCCTTCATAAATTTGTCTCCTCCATATACCGTCACTTTTACTTATTCATTAATTATAAATTATTTCGAGAATAGAAACAACTGAAATTTATATTTTATTTGATTTATAAAAAAAAACCGAAAGATATATCTTCTAGAAAAACTTTTTCTTCCGGCTGTCTTATACTATGCACTTAAGCTCTTGCTTTCTGATCGCTGATATATCTTTCTCAGCAAAGAATCCGGTTGATTCCCCTCAAAAATTGATAATGTATGCATACCACGGGTAATCGCCACATAAAGAAGTTTAATATCAATGGGGTTTTCTTCAAAGTAGCTGTTTTGATTACAAATAATCACACTATCAAACTCTAATCCCTTCACAAGATATGAGGGAACAATAGTGACCCCGGAGCCATAGGAATTTTGATCCTCTTTTAAAACTACTGTTTTAATTGCTTTCGGAAGTTTCTTCTTTAAATCAATACTTTCTTCCCGGTCTTTACAAATCACGGCAATGGATTTTCTTCCATCTCTTTGAAGGGCTAAAATTTCCTCTGTTACACCTTGAATCATAGCTTCTTCCTCTTCATAAAACTCATACTTCGGAGCATCACCGTGGCGTATCACCGGTTTTGCTTTTTTCACATTTTGGTTGTCTAAAAAGTCGATGACTTCGTTGGCAAGATCCATGATTTCAATGGTGGTTCGATAGCTTTGAGTAAGCTCCGTCCAGTTATCAATACTTCGATAGCTGTGGATTCCCTGGGAAAGATCTCCCAACAATGTGAATTTATCGGTTTTCAGTAATTCTTTTAATACTTTTATTTCTAACAGGCTAAAATCCTGGGCTTCTTCAATAACAATATTCCCAACAGTAATATTTTCCTTGAAACCAAATAAAGCTTTTTTCAAATAGGCCATGGGAGCCAAATCCTCCAACTCTACTTGATTATTGGCTAGAGTTTTTTGATGATAATCCTTAAAATACTTTTTATGACCGGCAGTTTCCATAAATTGAGTGTTGATCAAAACGCTGATATAACTCTGAGAACTGTCCAAATAATCCAAATTTTCCATAGCTTCCTGAATGTTCTCTTTATACTGACTTTTATAAATCTCCGTAGCTTCCAATGTCTTTTTTATATAACCCTTCGTGTATTCCAATCGTTCTTCTTCTTTTCTGAATTCATGACTTTTTACCGAGTTCATAGAAAACTCCTCTCCATATATGTTCCGACCGGGATCATGTAATGGTATCATTGTACCAAACACTGCAAATTACTGCCATATTTGCGACAAAAAACTGAAATAATGTTATCTTTATTTCTTGATTTCATGTTGTTTTATTGAATTATGTGAAAGGTAAGTTGCTCCAACAACAATCAGCCACTGTATAGGTTCCAAGAGCCTATACAGTGGCTGATATTATTTTAAAAATTTACTCATATGATATTTTATTAGCAGTTTAATCACAAAGTATTCGAATAGAATGCTTTGTATGAAACGATACTGTTTCTTAGGAAAACATTCTATTTTTCATGGATCTCTTCTGTCAGGCGTTCAATTTCATCAACCATTGTACCAATGTAAGCAATGGTATCTTTCAGCGGTTTATCCGTGGTAATATCAACGCCGGCGAGCTTAGCAAGTCCCACAGGGTCCATTGTGCCTCCGGACTTTAATACATCTAACCAATCTTTCACTGCGGGCTCTCCTTCTTTAAGGATCCGTTGATTTACGGCGGTAGCCACAGTAAGGCCTGCACTGTAAGTATAGGGATATAAACCGTCGTAATAATGAGGTTGCCGCATCCAGGTAAGTTCTGCACCTTCACTTAGTTCCACCGCATCTCCCCAGAAATCTTTCAGAGCTTGTTTTTTCAGTTTGTCCAGTGTATTGGCATGAACGGAATCTCCTTGATCAATCAGCTTATAAACTTCTCGCTGATAGGTAGCCTCTAATAAATGGGTCACGAAATTATGATAGTAGGTATTAGCAATCATTGAGGAAAGTACCCATCGCTTAAACCTCGGGTCTTCACTCTTTTTTACTAAATAGTTTGTCAGAAATAGTTCATTAATCGTAGAGGGGGCTTCAACAAAATACATTGAAACATCCATCTCCAGAAGACTTACCTCCTCAGCCGCCAGCATCGAGTGGGCGGCATGACCAAGCTCATGGACCAGGGTAAAGACTTCACTCATCAGACCGCTCCAGGATAGAAGGATGTAAGGATTATAATCATAGATCCCGGCACAGAATCCTCCGGTAGACTTCCCAACGTTCTGAGCAAAATCCACCCATCGCTCATCATAGGATCGCATCACCACGTTCAGATAATCCTCTCCTAAAATCGAAAGGGCTCCTTTAATGTATCCCTTGGACTCTTCAATCGTAACTTTGGGATCGTACTCCGGATCCAGAGAAATTTTCAAATCCCCATAGGTCATTTTTTCCAGACCATGTTCCTGTTGTAACAATTTGGCATATCTCCGCATATGGGGAGCCAATTCCTCCATGATTAAATCAATTTGCCGGTCATAAAGGCTCCGGTCAACCTTCTGGTCAAACAGTAAATACTCAAAGATGTTTTCATGACCTCTTTGGTCTGACAGTATTTTTTCCTGTTGCAGCTTTGTTTGATAAGTGGCTGCCATGGTGTTACGGTACTTTCTCAGTTCCTTTGAAAAGCTTTGGAAGGCTTCCCGGCGGATTTTCTCATTTGGATCCATCTGATATTCATTTTCAAACAGTACAAAACTCAACGGATATTCTTTTCCTTCCACGATAAAGTTCGGGAAACTTAAGTCCGCAAGTTTTGCCTGGTTGTAAATCTGATAAGGAGCTTCTAATACCGGATCAAAAAATGCTAAGGTCTTTTCAACCTCTCGGTGCAGTTTATAAGGCTTGCTTCGAAGAATATCTTCAAGTACCACCCGGTATTTTTCCGTCTTACCCATGGCTTCCTGTAAGATTTCTTCCGGCTTTTCCTTCAGTTCGCTTTCTATAAATGATAAATTCCCCATAACTTTTGAAAAAATCATTTGCGCTTTTGCCAGCCGCTGTTGATTTTTTTCATCGGTCTC
>PWEO01000170.1 GCA_003553525.1 Clostridiaceae bacterium | reverse complement strand
TGTTTTACCTTCGAGGATGGCAGCGTTTGCCGAAGTGATCCCGCCGATCACATCTCCTATGGCGTACACCCCTTTTTGTGAAGTCTCCATATACTCATTCACCTTAATCCGATTGTTTTCATCCCAAACAAGCTCGAGTTTTTCTACCCCCCTTGGCAGCACTGGATTGCTTTCCCCGGTTACCAGCAAAGCATCTGTCAGCAATTTCTGACTGGTATCATCAGCTTTATTTTTACAAATCACTTCCAGCTTGCCCTCTTCATTATATTGACATTGGGTAACCCTAGCATTGGTTTTTACTTCGATCCCTTGTTTTTCAAATTCTTCCTTCAAAAATTGGGCTTGATCCGGGTCACACATCGGCATAATTCCATCGCCCAGTTCCAGAATCGTAACAGCAGCCCCCATTTTTTTAAACAAAGTGGCAAATTCACATCCTTCAATATTACCTCCCAGGATCACCACATCTTTTACATTCAGCCATTTTCCTGACAAAACTTCCTTATAGGAGATGATGCCCCGGCTCTCGTCCAGCTGCAGGGCCATTGGTGAAGAAGGTTCAGAGCCCGTGGCCACTACAAGACTTTCTCCCGTTAAAGCCGTTGTTTCGCCATCAGCCACAACCCTTACTTCCTGTTCAGAGATGATTTCTGCTTCACCATAGTAGATCTTCACCCCTGCTCTCTCCAGGGAACTCTTCCACCCCTCTTTTGCCTTTTGCATTCTGATCCCAAGGGTTTTTAAGCTTTCGGCCGGGTTCACAGGATTATTTCCGGCTTTGTTTTTAATCATTTCATCCAGCATGATCTTCATGGGTATGTATCCTTTATTTATTGGAGTCCCGCCGGAACCGCCTTTTTCAACCAGGGCAACCTTCAGTCCACGCTCGGCTGCTTCCATGGAACATGCCTTTCCACCAGGACCTCCGCCAATTACTATCATGTCGTATTTCATTTTTTCATCACCTCATTTTTTTAATCGCATATACAAATGGACGAATCTACGGTGTCAGATCAACCGTCTCATTGTGAGCCTCGTTTGTTTTGCTATTAGAATTAAAACACAACTTTTTCCATAATTGATCCCTTCCTTCCTTTGATTTTTGTATTATTTTTTTCCACGGTACTTATTTTATACCTTTCTTATTGGCTCTTAAACGATGAACCTTAAGGTTCTGGTGGTCACCGTCTGTGAGGTCCTATTATTGATTTTTGTCATACTTTGTTATACAATTATATAAAAGGAGGTAATCCCATGTTATCCATTCGTTGTACAAAAGAAGATGAAAAAATGATTAAACGCTATGCGGCTTCAAAGAATAAATCCGTCTCTGAATTTCTACGGGAGGTTGCCATCGAAAAAATTCAAGAGGAATACGATTTGGAGGTCATTCGAGATTACCTGGAGAATAAAGAGGTGTTGAAGCTCTATTTAGCTGAAGAAGCAGAAAAGGAACTCGGTCTATGAAATACAGCATTTTTTACACGGAAAATAGCATCAAACAGTTAAAAAAGATGGACCCTTCGACTAAAAAACTTATCACCAACTATTTCAGAAAGCTTGAACAATTAAATGAACCCCGGGCAAAAGGAAAAGCCTTATCTGCTAATCTAAAAGGGTTTTGGGGTTATCAAATCGGAGATTACCGTGCAATTTGTGAAATTGATGATGACCGGATTATCATTATCGTAATTGATGTCGGGCATAGAAAAGATGTCTATCAATAAAAACCGTCTTAGCATAACCTTATGCCGGGACGGTTTTTGACTTCACTAAAACCTCACGCGGGGACTGTTTTGTTGTGAGGTTTGGCTTACAATTTCTTTTTAATCATTAAACCACTGCAAAATTTACTGCTCCATAGATAAACACCTTCCGTATTTTTGATAAAATACTTTTTTTACCAAACATCCTTCTCCCCCCTGGCATGTTTGGTACTTGGTCAGGAAAAATTAAAAAAATCGACATATCATTTTAAAAATTGCTATAATAGAGGAATAACAAAATCACAAACCACACACTTTCATAGGATTAGAGGTGAGTTTTATCAAAACAATCGATCATTCACAAGGAAAAAGATTATCAAAACTTGATAAATTCGGGTATGGTGTTGGAAATTTAGGTTATGGAATCATCTTTCAAATGATTGCGGTATACCTGATTTTTTATACCACGGCGGTATTGAATATCCCCGGCACACTTATTGGCACAGCGGTTGCGATCAGCGTCCTTTGGGATGCTTTTTCAGATTTAATCATGGGATATATCTCCGATGGCTACCCAATCGGTAAACTTGGACGAAGACATCCCTATCTGCTACTGGGATGCTTTTTAGCGGCATTTTCCAACCTGATCTTATGGCAAATCAATCCTGATGTCTCTACGAACAGCAAATTTTATCTGGTATTTATCCTCATCATCCTGGTTAAATCTGCTTTAACCGTCTATATTGCACCCTATAATGCATTAGGTGCAGAGCTCTCCGATGATTATCATGAGAGAACATCCATCCAGTCCATAAAAACAGTTTTTTTTCTGCTTGGGCTATTTTCTGCAACGGTGGCGGGGATGTCCTTTTTCTTTAAGCCCACACTCCACTATCCCCTGGGTCAATTAAATCCTGAGGCCTATTCAAGGATGGGAATTTCAGCTTCCCTGTTTATGATTCTCTGTGGGTTGCTGTGCTTTTTCAGCACGAAAAACATATCCCTCTCTTACCTCAGTCCAGGATTAAAGAGAAAAAAAAGCGTGGAGAAATGTTGAACATCTTTACTGTCTTCCTCTCTGCATTAAAAAATAATGACTATCTGTATGTCATCACCGGCTATTTATTTACAAACATCTCCTCAGCCCTGGTTGGCACCATTGGATTACACGTTTTTACCTACACCTTTCAGCTGGACAACAGAGGAATTGCCTTGGTCATCGGAGTGCAATTTTTTGTAAGTATTATCAGTCAGCCTCTTTGGGTGATCATCTCCAATAAAATTGATAAAAAACCCTCGGTGATCCTAGCCTTAATCCTATCGATGGCTGCATGTATCATCTTTATCGGTTTGGTGTTTTATAAAGACATGATTTTAGGAAGTCCCATGTATATTCTTCCCTTTGCCATCCTGATCGGCTTTGGTACCGGAGGATTATTCTCTCTCCCACAATCCATGGTCGCAGATACCCTTGATTTAGAGGAGCTGGAAACCGGAATCTCTCCTGCAGGAATCTATTATGGGGCCTTGACCTTATTCTATAAATTATCGCAGGCAATCGCCATCTTCATACTGGGTATGGTTTTGGATTGGGTGAATTTCAACCCCGAGGTTTTGGTACAGGCAGAAAGCACAGCGATTACTCTCGGTTTGATTTTATCAGTAGGGAGCTTAATCAGCTTTCTGCTTGCACTGTTTGTCTATAGCAAATACAGCTTGAATAAAGATAAAATCGAGAAGGTCCATGCACAGATCTTGCTGAACAAAAACGGTCGGTCCACGACTTGATCTCCTCAATGTCTCTTTAGAGATGCCCCGGTGCTTAACGTTAGTTCTTTTTGTACCTTCATGAAATCTTCTTTAAATCTGGTACTTCCACATAACGTTACCACTTCGTATTTATCGATCATTTTTATCTCCTTTCCTAACATATAGGGGCACGGCAAGCTATTTAAATGCAATAATATTATACATTTTTGACTTGAACTTTTGTCCATTTTTACCAGAGATAATGTATAATTTTTTACTAATATTAATATTCTCAAAACTACTTAACAGATCTTTTAATTCATTAATATCTGTATAATAATGAGGTACTTCCTCTTCACCTTCTCTTGATCCAATGAATGTATCCTTCTCAATTAATTTACCTTTTCCATACGACTCATCTTCTTTCGAAATCATATCAAAAACGAAACACCCACCTGGTTTAAGTACTCGAAAAACTTCATTTATTCCAACTTTAATTTTATCAAATGTAGCATGGTGTAATGTAGATTTGCATAATACTGCATCGAAGAAATTATTGCTAAACCCCATCCTGGTAAAGGAATAATTATAAATACTAATATTTTCAACTCTCTCACTATCAATTTTATCGCTTAACTTCTCTAAAACTTCAAGCGATGCATCTGTTGCATACACTATAAAATTTCTCTTTGCTAATAATAAGGAATTTTTCCCTTTCCCACATCCCAAATCAAGAATATTCTTATACTTTTTTTCTTCAAACATTGAAAATACCTTGCTGTCAAATTTCGTCATCCCTATTTCATACTCACCATTGATTTCAATGATATTAAGCTCTTCGACCATCCACTTCCTATCCATATTCTGAAGCATCGTATCACCTCTCTATAAATTTAGGATCTCGTATAACGTTGTTAGTAACTTACGATATAAATCCCCCTTAAAAGAAACGGTTAGGAGCTAAGGTATCTCAAGATAATACACAGGTTTTCCGGTGCTTTCAGCGTACTCGATTGCTGACCTGGTGCTCTCTCCTATGTAGTGATTTTTGTTCATGTTTATTTATCTTCGCATAGTTACAATTGAATCAGAAAAATTCCCATAAGAAAAATCGTGCCGCCGATGAGAAGATCAGGGACACCTATAATCATGGAGAGGGGGCGCTCTCGTTTTTCGCTCTCCTCTTTGATATCTTCAATGATTTCCCTGCCCAGGGGGATCTCACTAATTTGCTGGAAGTTAATCATCTGATGATTTTTCGAAAAATAATCACTTTCCAGGATGATCTCTCCCGAAAAAATGGGGAAGCTGAAAATCCGTCTTTTCCCCCCACCGGTTTCCACGCTGTAATCCACTTCCTTTTCCTCAAGTTGGATGACGATCATTTCCTCCGCTTCCTTCGGCTCCATGTTATGAAGTCGAAGTTTGGTCTGGTTCATCTCCCGCCGGATCGATCGGACAAAAAGAGCCAGGGTTACAATTGCTCCGATCCCCAGAACCATATAAAGGAACCAGGAGCCTTGAAGGTCATTCACAAAAAGGTCCAATTGAGACAGCTGCAAAGCAAAGGTTCCGAAAACCATCATCCATCCCACCAGTGGACTTGAAGTAAACAGGTCCCTTCTTCGAATCTTCCTAAGTCCGTTTATCATCAGTATTCCCCCTATCAAACACATGCCTATATAAATTTCAATGCTCAACAAGATCAGCTCCCGAATTTTTATCGTAATATTTTTTTATAAATCTCTTCAATCACTGTGCTTTTATACGCCATATACTGTTCCCGATCCGTGGGAAATCGTTTAGCACCCTCCATCTTAATGGCACTGTAGCGCTCCCGGTCCTCCTTATGGGATCGTAAGTGATCACGAAAAATCAGATGTCGCTTTAACTCTTCCGAATCCTCTGCACAGACGTACAAATGATGGGCCATAAACTCCGGCATCTCTTTATATCGAAATGCCTCTCTGCCCGGGATGCCCTTATCCCCTTCATGAGAATAGCCCAAACTCTCCAGGCCTTGTTTCACGGTTTCGAACTTCCCCCGATCTTCAATAATCACATCGAGATCAATAACCGGTTTGGCAGCCAGCCCTTCCACGGAGGTGCTTCCCACATGCTCAATTCCCACAATGCAGTCCTTAAGCGTATTATTCAGGTACTCCTTGATTTTTTCAAATTCCTCTTTCCATCGCTCCTCATAGGAGACAACAACTACTCTTTTATTTGCCACCGGGCATCCTCCTATTCTGGTTCCTGATCCTTTTCGTTAAAAACTTCGATAAATCGATAGTAAAAGCATTAAAGTGATTACAATAAGCGCAGTCAGTGATGCTTTTTTATGTAGTGAAATCGCTACTTCATTCAGCTCAGGATCCTCATTATACATCCACCTTCTCCCAAGCAAATGACTGTCCTCGGGATTTAAATAAGACCAGATCAACAAACCGTATAGAGGTATTAAGAACACAATCAATAAAAACCATTCCGCTCCTCCCATGAAATTCCTCCTTTCTTTCATGATATTCATTTCCATACCATTTTATCATTACCAAATATTACATACAATATTATTATCAGTATTTTCTTGATTTTAAAACAGCATAAAAAAATGGAGGACAGCGGGACGTATCTTTTGTCCTCCTGTTAAAGAGGACAAAAGATAAATCCGCTGTCCTTTGATCTCTCCTTACTCTTGTTATGCTAAAACTTCCAACTGATTCATTAGATATATCAAAAAGAGGCTGAGGGGCTGAAGCACCTCGATGATAAATCCGATCCCGTCTCCCGTAAGGCCCCCGAGCTTTGCTGAGATCCATCGGGCGAGAATTAGGCCGGCTCCGAGGGTTATTAGGAGCGAAAGAAAAATCCCGGAGGGATAAAAAAAGTAAGTAATCACCGCCGGCAGTAAAGTGCTCATTAAGAGCGTTTTTACTCCCGTGGCCTCAATTACCCCTTTTCCAAGTCCACGCCGATTATCGGGATAGGCAGAGAACCCCATGGCAAATAGTACAGCGCTACGACTGAATAAAGGGCCGAGAAGAATATACACCGGTTCCAGATAAGAAAAGAGCACCACAGACGTTAGGATATTTACCACAATGGCAATCACACCAAAGGCGCCGATGTGACTGTCCTTTATAATACGGTGCAAATCTTCTCCCTGACGATTGCTGAAGATCCCGTCGCTAAGGTCGGAAAGACCGTCCAAATGAAGGCCTCCCGTAAGCCATAGATAAGCCGTCCATATTAAAACGGCGGATATTAAGGGATCCAGAAATTGCACGAGATAGGCTACGCCTGCGAGGATTACACCGATGATCCCTCCGATTATGGGCATATACATTATCCCCCGATGAAACTCTTTCTCCTGAATGTTAAAAGTAATCCGAATGGGAATCCGGGTCAAAAAGGTCAGCATCAATACAAAGGATCGAAACTGAGAAATCATAAACGTAAACAAATTAACCCTCAACTTACCCTTCAACGCTCCTTCCCCTTTAGACACATAGGAATCCCGGAGACCAGAAAGTAAACCTTATTAGCCCGGGCTGCTACCTTTTGATTAACCCGGCCGAGGATATCCCGAAATATTCTTCCCAAGGGGTATTCCGGTACTAAACCCATGCCCACTTCATTGGAAACCAGAAAAGCCTCTTTTCCCTTTAGGATTTCCAGCAGATATTACACTTCCCTTTGTATTTCCGCTTCCATCTGATCCACTTCCCCGGGGGTCATCCGATCAAAATCCCGCTCCTGCAAAAACATTCTGTTCGTTACGAATACACCGAGGCAGTCAATCATAATCACCGGACGCCCCTGAAAATCCGGATGCTTTTCAATGCCCTGAAAACTCGTTGGTGCCTCCAGGGTTTTCCACTCCTCCGGCCGTCGAATCCGGTGCTTGTTAATCCGGTCCTGCATTTCTCCGTCGTAGGCCTGTGCCGTGGGTATGTATAAGACATCCGTGGGTACCGATGCCGTTTTTTTTACAAGTTCCTCACCGTAGCTGCTTTTCCCGCTTCTTGCCCCTCCTGTAAGATAGGTAATCATATTCTGCCGCCTCCCGTCGTAATTGTGTTTCACTGTACTTCGCTTAGCTCTCCAACAGCTTTCCCAGAGCCCGGATCAGTTTTTCATTATCCTTCCGTGTCCGCAGGGCAAATCGAAAATGCTCATGATCCAGCCCCCGAAAATCTTCACAGGTTCGAATGTAAATTCCCATTTCCAACAGTTTGTCCTGCAGCACCTTCGCTGATGTTCCCGGAATTTTTCCGAGATGAAAATTTGCACTGCCGGGATGAATTTTCAACCCCCTATTTTCCAGCGCTTCAAATTGGGTTTTAAGATAGGCTTTTTCATCTCTTAACCACTTCTCCAGTTGAAGGGGATACTTCCTATCCATAGCAATTTTCTCCAACGCTTTAAACGCAAAGGTGTTTACCGTCCAGGGCTCCTTGTTCTGTAGCATTTTGTTGATTAGGTCCTTGCTTCCGATACCGTAACCTAACCGAAGTCCGGGGATTCCGTAAAACTTTGTCAAGGAACGAAGGATAAATACATTGTCCATTGGGGATTGTTGTAATAAGGTCGGATTTGATTCCTTCTCTTCGGTCTTTTCTTCCCTGAGTACAAATTCTTCAAAGGATTCATCAAGAAACAATACCCCACCCCATTCCTTCATTTCCCGGACAATGCCCGTAAGCATTTCGTTACCGTATCGGGCTCCTGTAGGATTGTTGGGACTGCAAAGAATAAGCACTTCCGGTTTTAGCCCTTGCAGTTTTTTGATCAGTTGATCCTTTGGAATGGCAAAGTCCTCCCTTTCCTCCAGGATGAAATGCTCCACCCTGGTTCCCACAAGTTCAAAAGCCCGTTGATATTCATTAAAGGTCGGTTGGACCAGAAGCACCTTTCGGGGTTTAAGACTTCGGGCAAATAGATAAATCAGTTCCATGGCTCCGTTTCCGATAATCAGCTCTTGGGGATGGACATGTTCTAAGGAAAATCCCTTCTTCAGCAAATCGCAACAATCTTCTCCGTCAATGGAAGGGTAACGTTCCATTTCTTCTAAAGACTCCACAATTCCCTGTTTCACCGATTCCGGAGGGCCAAAGGGAGAAATATTTACACTGAAATCGATTACCTTTTTCGAATCGCCTTTATAGCCTCCATGTTTATTCATATAAAATCCTCCGTTTACTGATAGCTTTACTAACTCTTTTGTTAACTCTTTTATTAATCACATTCACTGATCGCTATAACTGATCACATTCACTGTTGGCTATACCTGTTTTTTAGTATCTCAATAATACTTCCGTATTTATATTATTACTGGATTTACGCTATACTCAGCACCATAAGCACCAAAGCATAACCAATGACCCAAAGACCGAAAAATCCGTACTGGGCCCGGTACATAATTGATGCCACCCGGTGAATATCAAGGAGTTCTGCCCTTCGCACCAACTTACCGATGGTCGGTTTTTCCAACACTTCCCCGAAATATCGGTGGGTCCCTCCCAGTTGAATACCGAGAATCCCCGCCACCACGGATTCGGGATGCCCCGCATTGGGGCTTTTATGGGCTCTGCGGTCCCTGCGAAAGGTAGCCAGTCCCCGAGTAAATTCTGCTCTGCTGACCGCTCCGAAAATCAGCATCAACAGGCTTCCTATTCTTGCGGGGATAAGGTTCACAAAATCGTCCAGTTTCGCCGATGCATAGCCGATGTCTTTATAAGGTTCCTGAATATAACCCACCATGGAATCCAGGGTATTGACGGCTTTATAAATCCAGAGAAGCTCCAGGGGCAGACCGATGCTGATTCCGAGAAAAATATAAAAAAGCGGAGCCAATACACCGTCGATGGTGTTTTCCGAAACCGTCTCCACCGTAGCCTTTATGACTTCCTCTTCCGACAACTCTTCGGTGTTTCTTCCCACTAAGTAGGAGAGCCTCAGTCGGGCTTCTGTTATGTTTTTTCGTTCCAGCTGATCATGCACCTTCATGCCCTCATCCTTTAAACACCGGGTAGCAAGACCGGCAGTCAAAAATAAGAGAACGGTTCCCCAGTAAAGCAGGGGATGGAGTAGGCTTCCCAGTCGTAATAAAAGATGAATGAGTATACCTGCGGTGAGTGGCACCCCGATCGCCAGAATAAAGCCGCCGACTTTTAAGGAGATAAGCCCCTGTTTTCGGATCCCCTTTTCCAACCGGGAGATCATCTTGCCGATATAGATCACGGGATGGGGCATGCCTTCCGGATCCCCAAAAATCCTGTCAAGCGTCAGTGCAAGGAGAACTACTATGATCCACTCCATGACTACCACCCGATAATCTTCATCAGGGCGTCCATATCCAGATGCTCTTCCATCATAGACGCCAGTCGATTGTATTCCTGATTTTTAAGTTCTTTAAAGGATAATTCCGAAATTGCAGCAGCACTTGTAATATCCGCTTTTTCGTAGATTCCTTCATCCGCTTGCAGGTTAAATACTGCCTCTTCCGGGTTCCTTTTCAACTGTGCCAACATATTTCGGCGAAAATCATCATTTTCAAAAATTCCGTGAAGATAGGTTCCAAAAATCTGTCCCCGGTCATCGACACTGCCGTCCAGACTGCCGTCCTCTAAAGCAATCCAGGGGCTCGCTCCCTCTTTTCTTGTGGTCCTTCCCATATGGATTTCATATCCGGTGATCGTGGTTTCGGTTTCATGACCACTGATTGTGCTTTCGATTTCATGTCGGAAAAAGGGAACCCTACCGGAAATCTGCCTGGTGGTCTTCTCCTTTTCCATTACCGTATCGATATCTAGAAGACCCAGTCCGTTAATCTCCTTAATTCCCGATTCCACCTGATGATCGTCCCGCAGGGTCCCGCCCAGAATTTGGTATCCGCCGCAGATCCCCATCAGCCGGGTACCTTTTTTCACCTGGCGGTAAATTTTTTCATCAAAACCCTGCTCCGTTAAAAAACGGCGGTCATGGAGGGTGTTTTTACTTCCGGGGATGATTAACAGATCCTGATCTTCACAGTCCTCAGGATCCTGGATATAAGTCAGATTCACATTTTTCTCCATTTCCAGGGGCATAAAGTCCGTAAAATTGGAGATATAGGGAAGTTTGATGACTCCGATCTTGATAAAATGGTTTTTCAGCTCAGCAGTTTTCTTTGAATCCTTCCCGTCAAAGCGACCGGTTACACTGTCTTCATCTTCGATCATAAAGCTGTCATAGGGCATAACTCCAAGACAGGGAATTCCGATCCGCTCTTCCATCATGCGGATGCCGGGCATTAAAATCTCCACATCCCCCCGGAACTTGTTGATGATAAATCCTTTGATCCGTTGCCGTTCTTCGGGCTCTAAAAGCATGACCGTACCGTAAATCGATGCGAAAACCCCGCCGCGGTCAATATCTCCGATTAGAATCACCGGAGCATCCACCATTTCCGCAAGGCCCATATTGACCAGGTCGTGCTCCCGAAGATTAATCTCTGCAGGGCTTCCGGCCCCTTCAATGATTACCGCTTCATATTTTTCACTGAGGCTTTGATAAATCTGATGCACCTTCTTTTTTAAATGCACTTTCTCCTTCTGATAGGCCCCGGCATTTAAATTCCCGTAGACCTTCCCTTCAATAATCACCTGGGATCCCACATGGCTGGTGGGCTTTAACAGGATGGGGTTCATCTCTACGCTAGGCTCAATTCCCGCCGCTTCCGCCTGAACCACCTGGGCTCTTCCCATTTCCTTTCCGTCTCTGGTAATAAAGGAATTCAAAGCCATATTTTGTGATTTAAACGGGGCCACGGAGTAACCGCGATTAAACAGGGCCCGGCACAGTCCTGCGGTCAGCAAACTCTTTCCAACGGAGGATCCAGTTCCCTGAAACATAATATTTTTTTTCATCAGCTGCTCCTTTCCTGTCCGGATGCTTTATTTCGAATTCTTCGTTGAAAATACAAAGCAATCAGAATAAACATACCGGTGATTCCGATAATTCTTATGTATCTTCCCCAGCCTCCCCGGATTGCAGCAGGTTCTCCGACTACCCAGGTAACCCGGTGTCCCATGCCGTCGTCGGCGGTAATACTGTGGGCTTCGGAAATGTTTTCTAAGGAGTAATACCCGTCTTCGTCGGCGGTATCCTCCACCAGGATTTCTCCCTGGTCATCCCTAACCTCTACACTCATATTCTCCACCGTGGTTCCATCTTCGTAGCCTATCCAAATGGTGGAGTCCTCTAAGGGATCAATCATCATTCGGTGAGCATACACCGTGGTTACGGAAAGCAAAAACATCAGTAATACCAAAATCCCTTTTGCTGCAACCTTCCGATTCCAATTCCGATTTTTGATCTTACTATTTTTCAATGCTTAACGCCTCCTTTAATGCCCGGTTCATGTCCATCGGACTATTCCCGGTGATTCCCGTACCCTGCAAAATCTTTACCGACGTCGGAAGTTCAAGGTTTCCCCTCGAGACCAGTTTTTCATCTTCCAGGGCGTTTACATCCCCGCTGTGAAGAACCCGGCCTTCCTTTAAAATCAGCAGCTGGTCCGCCCACTGATAGGCAATATCCACATTATGGGTGGTGAATATTAATGTGTGTCCCAGTTTATGCAAAGCATCCAGCGCTTTTTTCAGACCTTCCCTCGAGGCGGGATCCAATCCGGAAAAAGGTTCGTCAAATACCAGGATTTCCGGTTTCATGGCCAGCACACCGGCAATGGCCACTTTTTTCTTTTGTCCGAGACTCAGCTCATAGGGGGATGCCTCTCCCAGTTCAGCTATTTCCATCTGCTCCAAAGCCTTTGTTACCCGCCGCCGAACTTCCTCTTCCGAAAGCCGCAGGTTTCTCGGACCGAAGGCCACATCCTCGGATACCGTGGAGGCGAGAATCTGATCATCGGGCTGATCAAAAATAATTCCCACCTTTTGCCGGAGGGTTTTTAAGTTTCCTTTTGCCACAAGGTCCCCGCCAATCTGTACGGTGCCCTGTTGAGGCAGGATCAGTCCGTTAAAGTGTTGAATCAGTGTGGACTTTCCGCTGCCGTTGGCCCCGAGGATCGCAAGCTTTTTCCCGGGGTTCAGGCGAAAGCTTACATCCTTTAATGCGGACTTTTCTCCCGGATAGCTATAGGAAAGTTTTGATACGGTTATTTCCTTCATATTACAACCTCATTTCCAGTACTTTCAGTAATGCAAAAACCATAATCCCGCTTAACACCCATAACCCTTCCCGCTTTCCTAAAGGACTTGGGGGACGCATCGGCAGATCTTTGCTGAATCCCCGGGAAATCATGGTTCGGTGCACCCGTTGGGACTGATCCAGACTTCGAAGAATCATACCGCCGATCATCTCACCGTAGACCTTCAGAGTGCCGGGATTCCAGCCTTTTTCAAAGCCCCGGGACACCGAGGATCGATAGGTCTTTTTCAAGGTGCCGGTCCATACATTTACATATCGAAAGGATAACAGCAGTACGGCGCTCAAGGTTTTGGGAATTGGAAGCTGCCGAAGCCCTTCCACCAGCTGAACCTCTTCCTGGGTGTAGGTAAGCATCAATAGCAGCATAAAAACGCCGAGCCCTTTTGCCATCAGCTGATAGGCGAATATCAGACGGTCACCGGATACGGGCAGGCCTTCTCCGAAAATTAACGGCACTGCCATAAAAAGAAGAAACGGCAGGGGCAGACGCAGCTTTTTTCCGATAAACCCCCAGGAAAGGCCCATCAGCCGAGCAAGTATTAAAAGACCTGTCAGGGCGATGCTTAAAACCAGGGGCTCCTCCAGGGTAATCAGTAAAAAGGAAGCTCCGAGGATGCTGATTATTTTACACCGAATTTCCAGCTTCGAGATCCATGGACGGACGTTCGGTTTTTTCATCCTTTTACCGCCTCCAGCACCGCTTTTCGACTTTTATGGATAAAACCTACGGCAAAGGCCGTAATTCCGCCCTCCACAAAAATCAACGGGATATGGGACAGAATAATCAGTTGGATATTCGAGACGATTCCCTGGCTATAACGGATATCTGTTGCCAGAAGCACCGCAACCAGCAGTACCACCGTCAGGGTCACTCCTAACCCTCCAAGGAGTCCCGATAGTACATAAGGGGATTTTGCCCGTTGATAACCTCTTACAAACACCTGCCAGCAAATCAGTGCGGGAAAGCCCACCAGTAAGGTATTTATTCCCAAGGTGGTAATGCCTCCGTGTTGAAAAACCGCGGCCTGTATAAACAGTCCGATAAAAACCGCAATGGGCGCCCGCCTTCCCAGAATGATTCCAAGCAGTGCCGGCAACAGCGGATGTACACTGCTGGGCCCTAAGGGAAGACTGAGCATGGCGAAGGTGAAAAATACCGCGCTCATTAAACTGATTTTCGGAATTTCCTCCTCCTTCGTCTGATAAAGACTGTAAGCCAGCATACCCGCTGCGCCCACAGTGGTTGCCACCGCCATTTCCGTACTGAGTACTCCATCGGCTAAATGCATATCAATCACCTCTTTATTTTTACTTTAATTATCTTAATATCCGTGAAAATCGTAAGACGTAAGTAGCAGGATATACTGCTGCATTTCAGTCAATTAGAAGGCCATTCAGTCCCATGGCCACCTCTTCTGCTTTTCCTGCGTCTTCTGTTGTACAGCATTTTCCATCCCTGCGAGATACTCTAGGAAAGCTCCGAAAATACCCGGTCTATGGTATCAATAAATTTATCCAGATCCTCCGTGGTCATCTGTATGTTTAAAAACAGCGCTTCAAACTGGGACGGAGGAAGATAAATACCGGCTTCCAGCATGGCTTTGAAATATTTTTTAAACCGCTCCTGGTCCGCAGCCTTGGCACTATTGAAATTGGTCACCGGCTCATGGGAGAAAAACAGAGAGATCATCGCCCCGACCCGGTTTACCACGACAGGGATGTTGTGATTTTTTCCCGCCTGAAGAATCCCCCGCTCCAGTTTTTCTGCCATAGCTTCCAACTGTGGGTAATAACCGGGATTCTTTTGTAATTTGCTTAAGGTTTCAAAGCCTGCGCGCATGGCCAGGGGATTTCCCGAAAGGGTACCCGCCTGATAAACGGGACCGATGGGTCCAAGCAGAGACATAATGTCTTTTCGTCCTCCGAAAGCCCCTACGGGCAGTCCGCCGCCGATGATTTTACCGTAGCAGATCAGATCCGGTGCAATATCGGGATAAAGGCTCTGGGCCCCTTGAAAGCTTACCCGAAATCCGCTCATCACTTCATCGTAGATCAAAATAACTCCGTGTTTTTTTGTAAGGGTTCTCAGCCCCCGGGCAAACTCCTCTTTCATGGGAATCACACCCATATTTCCGGCAACGGGCTCAATAATCACCGCTGCGATCTCCTCCTTATTCGCCTCAAGGATCGCTTCCACATTGTCCAAATCGTTATAATTTGCGGTTAAGGTATGTCGGCCGATTTCCTCGGGAACCCCTAAACTGTCGGGAACTCCATGGGTCAGGGCCCCGGATCCCGCTTTAATCAAAAGACTGTCCGAGTGTCCGTGATAATTCCCTTCAAATTTCAGGATTTTCGATCGACCGGTATAGGCTTTGGCTAAACGCAGGGCAGACATCGTGGCCTCGGTTCCCGAGTTTACCATCCGTACCATCTCCACATTCGGCAGGGACTCCACCATCAGCTCTGCCATTTCCATTTCGATTTTGGTCGGGGCTCCGAAACTGGTTCCCTTTTCGATCACTTCCTGAAGGCCTCTTACCACGTCTTCATCCCCGTGGCCTAAAATAAGCGGTCCCCAGGATCCCACAAAGTCCAGGTATTTGTTTCCGTCTTCATCATAGATGTAGGCTCCTTTTCCCCGTTCGATAAAGGGGGGATCCATGTCCACACTGGAAAAAGCTCTTGCGGGACTGTTTACACCGCCGGGCATCACTTTCTTTGATCGCTCGAAATATGCTGTTGATTTTTCCATTGTTATTCCCTCCATTTTGCAATTATTTGTAGCTTAGCTTCTTCTTTAAAAATCTTTCGGAACTAATCAATCGTCGGTTTGATACTTTTTATAAATCAGTTTGAGATTATCTGAAAGTCGGCTTTAACGGTTTTGAAGATACCGGGCCATCTCCTTGGCGAAATACGTAAGGATCAAATCCGCCCCTGCCCGTTTGATGCCTGTGAGAATTTCTACCATTCCTTCGGTTTCATCAATCAGCCCGTTTTTTGCCGCAAGCTTGAACATCGCATATTCCCCGCTTACATGATAGGCCGCCAGAGGAGTGGTTCCTTTAACCTCCCGGATGATATCGAGATATGCGAGAGCGGGTTTAACCATTAAAATATCCGCCCCCTCTTCTACATCGATGGCTGCCTGACGTTTGGCTTCCAACCGGTTGCCCGGGTCCATCTGATAGGTTTTTCGGTCACCGAAACTTGGTGCAGACTGTACCGCTCCCCGAAAGGGTGCGTAAAAGCTGGAGGCGTATTTTACACTGTAACTCATAATCGCCACACTGTGATACCCTGACTGATCAAGTCCACGACGAATCCTAAGCACACGGCCGTCCATCATATCGGAAGGGGCAACCATATCCGCTCCCGCTTCGGCATGGCTTATGGCAATGCTTGCCAAACGTTCTAAGCTGGGATCGTTTACCACTTCTCCTTCAATCGCGATGCCGCAGTGCCCGTCGCTGGTATATTGGCACATACAGACATCCGTAATTACCGTAAGATCAGGGTAGTGCTCTTTGATTTTCCGAACTGCCTGCTGGACGATCCCTGCAGGATTATCGGCTCCCGAACCGTATAAATCCTTCTCCTTGGGAATTCCAAAGATCATTACCGCAGGAATCCCTAAGGCAACCACCTCGCCAATAGCCTCTTTTAGCTGATCCACACTGTGGTGAAACTGTCCGGGCATATTGGGAATTTCTTTTTTCACTCCTTCTCCGTGGGTTACGAAAATAGGATAGATCAAATCCTCTACTAAAACCCTGGTCTCGGAGATCATTCTTCGTATATTCGAAGTCCTTCGAAGTCGTCTGGATCTGGTAAAATTATCTGCTGACATGTGT
>PWEO01000057.1 GCA_003553525.1 Clostridiaceae bacterium | reverse complement strand
TTTGCCGTCTTTTGGAAGGTTACCCTTCGTTTTGGCGACTTAACTAATATACCATGGTAGTGGCTATCCTGTCAATGGTTTTTTTAAAAGTTTTTAAGATTTCTTAAATCCTTTTAATAATCACCCGGGTTACTTGGAAAAGTGCCCGCCGCCGTTTTAACGACAAGGAATACTATAACACGGCCTCAAAGGATTTGTCAAAGGTTTTTATAATTTAATTTTCAACTCCCTGTAATTCAAGGGTTGTCAAGCATTTAACCCGCTTATGAAACCGGTCTTAATGTCGGTTTTGCTCAAAAGAATCCGTAAAAAAACCTGTGACTCCCCATTTTTTGCAAAGGGTTTTACAGGTTTTTCTCTCATAGACCTTCTTTTTGTTTGATGTCTTACAGCCTTGGATTAGTTGAAAGCCCCTGGGCTTTTTTAATATCCGGGAATGATTTCTTTTCAATTATAGTTCCATATAGTTGGCAATATTCGCCTTCGGATCGATTCGCCCTTTGATTTTTTTGGTTTTCGCACTGAGTATTGTACTAACTCCCGGACCGTGGCCCGTCTTCACGCAGTCACTATGAATGACCACCCCGATGGACACCGCTCCTTTTAGATATTCTCTTCCATAGGTATTGTCACTGTCCTCCAATAATACAATGTCGCCAAAACGAAGATCCTCCAGACCATATTCCTTTAGGGCTTCTACATCCCCTGTGGTTATATCATAATCTCCACTGGCGGCGGTAGGGCTGCCGATACCGGATCCCATTAAAAACGCGGGAACCCTTTTAGCCACGGGGACCTCCAGTACCCCGTCTTTTTCTTTGATTCCCAGTTTCTCCAAGAGCCCGGGATCCATATTCATCACAAATACATCTTCATAACCATCCATTTGAAGGCCCTGTCCATAGCTTTTGATAAGAATTTTATCTTCAATCCCCATTTTCTCCAAATCTTCCTGCTTAAAATGAATTAATACATGGTCTATCCCCCCATGGGATCCCGTAACTACTCCCTTGGCTCCCTTGGCATCTCCCGACATCACCCTCGCTTCATTGCCGATGCAGGATAACAGGTTAAGGGCGGCGTTTTCCGGTTTTTCACCGGTTTTTACACTTACTCCCGGCTCAACATGATCCCCTCTCAGCCTCATGCAAATATCACCGACTTTCACATTATAATTAATGCCTCCCGTAGCCGGCAGAACGGTTGAGTTTCCGTGTCGATCCAGCTTGTAGGGATATCCTGCTAAAGGATGACTGATCTTTCCTTGTACTGACTGCATAACGAGTTTTTCTTTGTTGGTTTTCATTTTTCAATCCACCTCTTAAGTTTTGATTTGTAAAACAATTACTTTACAGAGCGCTTCTTTCTTCGCCTCTCTAATTATTTCGCGATTCACCCTTGAAAATCCTGCTTTTAATTGAAATTTTTTAATAAAAAAACTCCCGGGGGGTTTTCCCTGAGAGTCCTTTCAAAATTTATTCATCCCAGGATCTATTCCTGTGATCTATTTTTTACTCCGTTGCTTTTCGATGAAATAAACTCGTGCCATACTTTTCAATAGCTACCATAAAGGGGTATCCAAGGCCGTAGCAGGCGACGATCTGTCCCAGTCCTACATAGATCATGGTAGGTACTAAGGGCATTTGGAACAAGTAGCTTAACATGGCTCCAATGATCACTCCGTTAACCAATACCGGCGGCATCGGTGCCCACAGTTTCCTGCTCATCTTATAGGTAAGCAGTGCTGCAATTAAGGTTGCTGAACTTCCCACGACGACGTCGATGATGCCAAGGCCACCGTAAACATTGGCGATCATGGCTCCAATAAAGAGTCCCGGAATGGCTGCAGGGGTAAAAAAGGGAAGTACCGTCAGCATTTCAGAAATTCGAACCTGTACCGGTCCGTAACTGATCGGGGCGAAGGCAATGGTAATTACCACATAAATTGCGGCAATCAACGCAGCCTGTACCATAAATCTTGTTTTCATATTCATTTTTTCAAACCTCCATAGTTTTATTTAGCGTCAGGATGGTTACGAACTGACTGATGCATTAGGATAGTATATCATGGCTTAATTACTGTTGCAATATGAATTCCCATATTTACATCCTACAATTTTTTCATCAGTAAATAGGGCAGCATGAGTCCCATTGTTAAAAGATATTCAAGACCTAGGGCCTCTCCTTCTCAGGAGGTTTTTTCTTTCCGTCTTCCGATGGAGAACCCTGTTATTTACATTCTTTTAACCAGCCCCTCCAAATGCCTCTTGAAATATTGCTATTGCTTATTTACAGCTTATCCCGTATGATAATATCAAAGAAGATGTTTCACGTGAAAAAAAGACTACTATATAGTCATTAAATTGGAGGAGATGGATATGAAAGGTTTATCATCAAGAATTATACTGGGTATTTTTATTCTTGGTATTGGGGTTGTGGCCCTGCTTAGCAACTTCGGCGTAATTGATTACAGTTTAGGAAGGCTGCTATCCAATTTCTGGCCCGTGATCATTGTTTATTGGGGAGTGGAAACCTTATTTAAACCGGGAGATCTTGTTCAACGCTTCGTCGGATTGTTTATTGCCTTTATCGGCGTGGTCCTGATTGCCAACCGTATAGAGTTTGAGCCTTTAATGTTTGACTTATCTTCCCTTTGGCAGTTAATTATACCGGGAATCCTAATCATTGCAGGCCTTAGCCTTTTAACCGGAAAGAAAAGAATCGGAAAAAGCCATTATGCCGTGCTTTCGGGTTTGGAGCGAAAAAAAAGCAGCTGGCAGCTAAACTCGGAATCCTACGTTGCTTTTTTAGGAGGGGTGGAACTGGATATTTCCCTGGCGGAGTTAGGGGATGGAGAAACGCACTTAGACTTAACCGCAGTCCTTGGCGGCATCGAAATAAAGGTTCCCAGAGACCTGACAATTGTATGTGAAGGACAGTCGATCTTTGGTGGTGTGGAACAGCTGGGTGATGAAAGTGGCGGAATATTTACCTCTAAAAAAGAAATCCGTCATGAGCCTACATTATCTACGGATCACCCAAATCATGGGAAGATTTTAAAGATTTCTTCCTCTACGGTATTTGGAGGCATTGAAATTGATTTTGCATAATGATCCCTCGGCAATAATGATGAATACACCATAAAAACCCGGCATGCAGTCATGATTGTATGCCGGGTTTTTTATGATTTTTTATTAAATTTCATTTTTCATTTTTTCCATATCCCATGCTTCTTTTTTTATGTGTTAGATTTAGTGCTCTTCTTTTTTTATACTTCCATGCATAAAGAGTTTTATCGGATTTGCTTTTATTGGAAATTTTCTTTCTTCATAGTGTATAAAACCCGTGCAAAAAGGTCCAAGGTTTTTTGTCGATCCTCATCTGAATAGGCAAGATTACTTTGAGTTTTCCCAAGGGATTTTTCTATCTGCTCTACTACTGTGTTTTTCAAGCTTTCTCTTCTTTCAAGGTAGTCCTGTATATAAAGTACTTTCGCTGTATGTTTGTTTTTGCAGTTGTTATAGGCCTTTCGCTCTTTGTTTTTATCCATTAGAATCACGATCCTTTCTTACTTATTTAATTCGAGATTCCCCTTCAATTCTCCTTCTTTTTTTAAAAGTTTTTTATAAAAATTTATTAAAATTTACAGGATTTTTATTTCGTTTTTCATCCCTTTTTTTGCTGTTGTTCCTATTACTGTCTTTCGATGTTTTACTCCTGATTTAAGCACCCTTTGGAATCTGAAAATAAAAAAAGGCGAAAGAATGGTTGCTTCTCTTTCCCCTTAAAAGGTTCAATATTATATCGATAAAATCTTAGTAAGATCCTGTTCCATAAATTTATAGCAAAGATCATACAATAAAATAACAGTCCTCTGGAAAATCGAAAAAAAAAGACAAAAAAAAAGAAAAGCCGCGACGACCTACTCTCCCAGGCAGTCACCCACCAAGTACCATCAGCGCTGAAGAGCTTAACTTCCGTGTTCGGGATGGGAACGGGTGTGACCTCTTCGCTTTCGT
>PWEO01000167.1 GCA_003553525.1 Clostridiaceae bacterium | reverse complement strand
TATTCATCCCTTCAAAGAACTGCATAAAGGGCATAAGTTCGATCGGTAAAGAAGAGCTGATGCGTATACAGTTGTTGGATTGGGACAGGATTGAAATATCAGGAAAAGCTTCGAGGAGTTGATTTTCCACATTGCTAACCTCTATGACCTTTCCCTCAACAATAAAACCGATTCGGTGACATAGTCTTTCCGCATCTTCGATGTAATGAGTGGTTAAAAATATGGTAGTCCCTTGTTGATTTAAAGCTTCAATCATTCTTCGGATTTGTCGGGCGCTTTCCACATCAATTCCCGTGGTGGGTTCATCAAGAAAGAGAATTTCCGGGGCATGGATAATACCGGCGGCAATGGTAAGTTTTCGTTTCATGCCTTTTGAAAAGGCCTTAAAGGGACGATCTCCCGTATGATCCAGGGAAAATTGTTTTAGGAGTTCCGTTGCTCTTTTCTCCCGGAGCGTTTTTTTCATTCCATATAAGGACGCACAAAACACCAGATTATCAAAACCGCTCATGTCGTCATATAAATTACTCTCATCGGGAACGATACCGATAATCTGTTGGACCTTTTTGATAGCTTCAATTCCGTTTTCACCGGCAAAGTCGATGCCTTTAACTGCTTGGAAATCGCCGAACCGCTTACTCAGATTTTTCACTTTAATTATATTCAAGTCGTTACCCTCCTTGATTAATGGGGAGAAGCAGAACTCTTTTTCAGAATTCTGCTTCTTACAAAACAGAATTCTTAGGCATCTTTCTTGTCATCTTCCTTGCAAGGATGTTTGGGATCCTTGCCATGACATTTTTCGATTAGATCCTCATCGCAGTTGCCGTCTTTTGGTTTCCGTTCAGGGTGTTCGCAGTTGTATTTATCCATGTTGTTTCAACTCCTTTCGAGAGCAGGAATGATTACTTCCATGGGATTTTGAACATTCCAAAGAGGTTTTTTCTAGTTCCGCCAAGGCGGTAAGTTCTTTTGCCGCTGCCCTTAGTAAGTCCCGGTTTACGGAGTAGTGGGTGTAGTAGCCTTTTCGTTCGCCTTGAACAATGCCTACATTTCTTAAAATTTTTAAGTGTTGGGATACAGCGGATTCCGACATTCCCAATTTTTTAGCCAAGGCTCCGACACAAAAATTGTGTTGCAGAAGGGACTCCACGATATGGTATCGGTTCTTATCTCCCAGGGCTTTCATAATATCGCTAAATTTATTCAAAGTCATCATCTCCTAATTTGATTAAGTATTTACTAATTTAAATCACAATATACTTAAATAGATTTGTCAAATTGACCAAAGTTGTTGTAAAACAGAGGAGGACAAAAGAGGACAGCGGGACGGAGTAATTGTCCTCTCAGCAAATTTAGAGCAACAAGTGACAGCGGTTTTATATGATGGCAGCAAAAAGAAATGGTAGGTATTATGTCATCGAAAATCATCCGAAACAAAACCGCCCTCAGGTTGAATTGCGGCCTGAAGACGGTTTTGTTTTATATTTATCCTATAGTGTTGTTAAAATTCAATTAGAGATATGGAGTTATTCTGAAGCACCTCTATTAAGGATAAAGGTATCATTATTCTGAAGAACCATTTCCTCGGTTCTTTCCAAGGATCGACGTATTCGATTTCTTAAATCTTCCGACTGGATATCAAAGGTTTCAAAATTATCGATGGTTTCCGCCACGGGTAGGACTTCATAGCCAAATCCGTTTCCTTCGGTATACCGGTGTACCCATAGAGGGGTATATTCTACAGAGATTCTTTCGATTTCCTCGGTTAAGGAACTCTTTTCAAAGGTTGCGTGGACCATTAAACCGTCTTCCGTATACTGTGCATTGGAAGTGTAGTTTCGTAAGGTTTCCTCCCGCTGATTGGAAATCAGGTTCCCCATGGAATAAACCACTAAGGTTTCGTGTCCATTGTTTTCGATGATATCCATGGGTTGAACCACATGGGGGTGGCTGCCGAAGATTACGTCTACTCCGAGGCCCGATAATTTATCCGCTAATTGGGTTTGATAGCCGCTTGTTTCCCGCTGATACTCATTTCCCCAATGGAGATAGAACACAATTATATCTGCGCCGTCATCTTTCATGGCGTTAACGATCTCTTCCATCTCCCCGATGGCTTCTTCCTGATAGTGATCATGATAGGTATTCATCAGGGGCATCATATGGGAAGGGACTCGAATTCCGTTTAAGGAAATTTCGTCTCCCATTTTTTCTGTTTCATAGGTGTATCCGGTCATACCCACCTTGATATTTTCGATTTCTTCAATGACATATCGTTTCTCGGATTCATCGCTACGCGTACCAACCGCTGTAAGCCCCTGTTCTTCCAGCACTTCCAGGGTTCTGAAAAAGCCCTGTTCCCCGGTATCATAGGTATGGTTATTAATGGTGCTGATAAATTGAAAACCTGCATCTCTCAAGGCTTCTCCCAGGGCGTCGGGAGTATTAAACATGGGAAAGCTGGAATAACCCCGTTCCCCTCCGGCAAAGGTGGTTTCCAAATTGGCCATATTGACATCGCTGCTATCTAAATAGGGTCTAAGGTGCATAAAGTTATTATGAAAATCATATGCATCTTCCTCCGCGTCGTACTGAGCGTCCAGCTGACTTTGGTGGACCATTACATCACCGACAGCGGTGATGGTGACTTGCGTAAATTCTTCGATTTCTTCAACTTCTTCCGGTTCCTCGGAGTCTGCATTTTCCTGTCCATCCGGATCTTCCTCCCCGATATTGTTATCCTCTTCATTAAGTTCTTCGTTTTGCTCCTCTGTTGCCGGTCCATCCGCCTGTTGAATATTGCATCCGGTAATTAAAAAGATTCCGGTTAATAATAGTACCAGCAAGGCAATAATTTTTTTATTATACAAATTCATCTTCCTCTCATAAGTGTTTTTTTATGCTTCCGGGATACAAAAAATCGGATCCGGCGATCTGATGACTCAATAATCCGGTGATACATTGGCAATATAGATTTTCATTCTACTGTTTCTTTTATTGTACCTGTCCAAAGTACTCTTCCATAGTTAGTCTTGATTCATAGAGTTCCTTTGCAAGATCCACCCCTACATATCGAATGTGCCAAGGTTCATAAATGTAGCCGGTAATTTCTTCCTTATCTCGGGGGTATCGGATAATATAGCCGTGCAAATGGGCGTTTTCCTCAACCCATCGGCCTTCTTCTGTACTTCCAAAGTCCGAGGATAAACGGCCGTCTACACTATCGGCGGTAATATCCATGGCAAGTCCCGTCTGATGCTCACTTTGGCCCGGCTTTGCACTAAAGGTTCTCGCCTCTTCGTAACCATGATTGTTTACAAAATTGATGAAAATGTTTTCCTGGGCCTCGTAACTTCGGTACCCGGTTCTGCCGTAAAGAGTAATGCCTTCCTCCGATGCATGATTAAACAAATCTTCTAAAGCTTCTGCGGCTTCTGCCCGCATATAGCGGTAATTAGAAACTTCTGCCCAAATAACATCCGGCTGCACTAAATCCTCAGGATGAAAATCCGGGGCTAAGGCAAGCTCTTTATTTACGACGGCTTTAATATCTTTAGGATTCGGGATAAGGACCATTTCTTCTTCCATTTCTCCACTTCCCCACGTCACCGTCTCAATTTCTTCTTCCGATAAAAAAGCTTCATGGATATATGCCTCTGTGTATTCAGTTTCCACTCGAACCCATCCATTGGCAACGATTCCAGTGATCTCTACGGGATGTTTTTTATCAATTTGTCCGAGGACCTCCGCTTCATGGGAGGCGTCGTCCCGGTAGAGAACTGTTAAAAGGGCATACATGGTCTTATTGATTTCTTCGATGCCTAGTTCTTCGGCAAAGGTTTGAGTTTTGCTTGGTTCTTCTTCATAATCATTTTCACCATCAAGGTTTTCTCCTTCATCTTCGGATTTTTCTTCCTTCTCGGTGTCTTCGGCATTTATTGTTTCGCTGACATCATCGTTTTCGTCCTTGTCGTTGTCTGCAGAATTAATATTACATCCTGTAATAAAAAGGACCAGACCTATTAGCAACACCAAAAATAGGATCT
>PWEO01000110.1 GCA_003553525.1 Clostridiaceae bacterium | reverse complement strand
GTAATCGAAAGGTGAGCAGCTTAGGTCCGGGAGAGTTTTTCGAATCGGAGTAAGAACATGCTGCAAATTATAGGATTAATAAGTATGATATAATAAAAAATTACAAGATTGAAAACTAATTATAAGAGAAGAGAGAGTTGATTAATAATGAAATCGAATTTTAAGGATTATGAATTAAGCAGTGAAATATTGAAGTCGGTGGGTATGCTGAACTTTGAAAGTCCCACGAAAGTGCAAGAGGGCGTGATCCCTGCGGTGTTAAAAGGGCGGGACATTATCGTGAAATCCCAAACCGGAAGCGGAAAGACTGCAGCCTTCGGAATCCCCATTTGCGAGTTAGTTGACTGGGAGGAAAACAAACCCCAGGCATTGGTCATGGTACCTACCAGAGAACTTGCCATGCAGGTGAAGGAAGATCTGTTTAATATCGGAAGATTTAAAAGGCTGAAGGTCTCCGCAATCTTCGGAAAATCGCCCTTTCACAGTCAACGAAAGGAACTACGGGAGAAAACCCATATAGTGGTAGGGACCCCGGGGCGGATTATTGACCATATGGAAAAAGAAACCCTGGATTTGTCCAAGGTGAAATATCTTGTAATCGATGAAGCCGATGAAATGTTGAATATGGGTTTTATCGAGGATATAGAAACCATTATAGCCGGGGTCTCCAAGGAGCGGACCACTCTATTATTATCCGCAACAATGCCCGACAGAATCGAAAACCTGGCCGATGAATATATGAAGGATCCTTTGATTACCACAATTGAAGAGGAAAACACCGCGGTGGATCGGATCATTCAGGAAAGATACGTGGTAGCCCAAAGAGACAAAATTAAACTGTTAAGGGATATTACCATTGTTGAAAATCCTGATAGTTGTATCATCTTTTGTAATACTCAACAAAACGTGGATGAGGTTTATGATGAATTGTACGAGATGGGATATACCTGCAGCGAGATTCATGGAGGAATGGAACAGGATGATCGACTACGGATCATGAAGGATTTTAAAAAAGGACTTTTCCGATATCTTGTGGCAACCGATGTTGCGGCTCGCGGAATCGATATTGATGACATTTCCCTTGTAATTAATTTTGATATCCCTAAGGAAAGAGAAAGTTATGTACACCGGATTGGTCGAACGGGACGGGTGAGCAAAGAGGGAAGAGCTGTTACCTTTGTCACGGAGTATGAAGGGAGATTCTTACAAGCCATCGAAAAAGAAATCGGCAAGGAGATTCCCCTGAAGGAAAAGCCCGCCGGTGAAACCGTAGAAGAACGAAAAGAAGAATTTACGGAAAAAATCAAAACAAAGCCCGAAGTAAAAGAAAGTAAAGGGGATCCTTTAAGTAAAGATATTTTAAAACTGCACATCAATGCAGGCAAAAAGACGAAAATGCGTCCGGTGGATATTGTAGGTACCCTTTGCAGCATTGAGGGTATGAGTGCAGAGGATATTGGTATTATCAATATACTTGATGTTTCAACCTTTGTAGAGATTCTAAATAACAAGGGAGACCTGGTACTTAGAGAACTGCAAAACCGACCGATAAAAGGCAGACTTCGAAAGGTGAATATTGCAGACCGGGATAGGCGATAGCACAAAGGGTAGCACAAAGGGGACGGGGGTTTCTGTGCTGTTGGAATCCTTATCGAAAGCAGCAAATGTAGAGAGGGACTTCAAAACATATACAAGAGGAGAAGTGTTATGAGCAAAGTCGTGATGGAAGAGATATCCTGTGAAAAAGGTAAAAGCATGAAACGCTATCGTGTAGATAACTTTGGAGATCTTTCAATAAGCATACTGGACTACGGTCTCACGATTGAAGTTTTAAAATACAAAGGAATTAATCGGGTCCTGACACTAGAGGATCCGAAAGATTATTTGTTAAATAAGCACTTTATGGGAGCGACCATCGGAAGAGTTGCCGGGCGATTATCTAAAGCTCTGATTGATATTGACGGTAGAAAATATCCCCTGGACCAAAATGAAGGGAAGCATTGCCTTCATGGAGGATTTCGGGGATTCTCCAATAAAAAGTGGAAGTATTGCGGAAGCAGCGAGATGAATTCAGAGGAGAAGGAAGAAGAGTTTTCCATGGGATTTTTAATGACCAGTGAAGACGGGGAGGGAGGATTCCCCGGAAACCTGAAGGTAAAGACACGATTCAGGATTCAAAAAAAAGGGAAACTGATAATAGAGTATTTCGCAAAAACCGATAAAAAAACACCGATTACAATAACAAACCATAGTTACTTTAATTTAAACAAAGATCCAATGAAGACCATAGAAAATCATTACCTAATGATCAATAGCAAGGAATATTTACAGGTGAATGAGGACAAATTGCCAAAGGTATTTCGAAGTGTAGAGGGAACGTTTTTCGATTTTCGAGAAAATAGGAATTTAGGTGAGGCTTTAAAGCAACTGAATAAAAGAGGTGTGGAGAAGATAGACCACCCGTTTATTTTTAGTCAAGAGGAAAGAAAGCTTCAGTTGATATGTTATGAGAGCAACACCCGATTAGTAATAAACACGACAGAACCCTGTCTCATAGTCCATTGCGGGAATCCTAAGAGGAAGGAAATTGCATTTCAGGATAAAGATTCGGACAAAAATTTTCAAGGGATATGCTTGGATACCCAATGGTTTCCTAATGCTCTTAATACGGATTTTTTACCG
Organism: Clostridiaceae bacterium; assembly: GCA_003553525.1. GTDB lineage: Bacteria > Bacillota > Clostridia > Peptostreptococcales > T1SED10-28 > Isachenkonia. The sequence continues at coordinate 14,617 of PWEO01000110.1, read as the reverse complement.
AAAAATCTCATCACTCCCCAAAAAGAGTATTATAGCAGAACAGAATATCAATTTGAGTACTATAAAGAATAACCGCTCTACATATTTCCTCCCTTGATTTTCTTGATATCTGTTATTCATGCACATTTTCCGTTATAAGGAATGCTTATGCAAAATAACAAACACTATGGCTGAAAGCCAATAAATTCATTGCTTTCAGCCCTTTTTAAGGGTACAATTAATACAAGGAATAAATATTTTTTTAACAAAGGTAGTTTAAATAATCACAAAGAATTTACTAATTACAAAGGGAGGAATTGTACATGAATTTTAAAATGAACAAATTATTAATGCTTCTTATGGTATTGTTATTATCGCTGGCACTTGTTGTAGGATGTGGGGGAGACAATGACGAGCCCGCGGCAGAAAATCCAGCAGATAATGAAGAAGCGGCAGAAAACGATGAAGAAGCAGATGAAGAGGACGAGAATGATGAGGAAGTTGATGAAGAGGAAGAAGCTATTGATCCCGCAGAACTATTGGATCGTGTAACGAGAGCATACTTTGATTCAATTACAACGGATAACAGCACGTGGAATATGATGGCATTTGATGCGGCGTTAGAAAACATCGAAGACAATCCTGATGATTACTTTGTGGTAGATATGCGAGGCGCGGATGACTATGCGGAAGGGCACTTCCCCGGCGCGGTACACATTCCTTATAATCAAATGGCAGACCAAATGGACCGATTACCGGCAGACAAAACAATTTTAGTGTATTGTTTTACGGGCCAGACCTCCGGACAAGCAATTGCAGCCATGCAGTTGATGGGATTTGACGCTATTTCATTACAAGGCGGAATGAACTTCGGATGGACAACATTGGAACTTGACGATGAATTGCTTGAAACAGAAGGTACGGACTTACCGGATCCAAGCAATAATTGGAATGAAGAGCAGGAAGTTTTGATTGTTGAAATTCACAGATATTTTACTCAGGGAATGAATTATATTGTACGACCGGACGATGAATTATTAGAAACCCTTGAGGGAGACGTTGCGGTTCTTGATATTCGAAACGAGGAAGTATTTGAAGAAGGACATATCGAAAATGCATTTTTAATTCCTTTTGGAGAGCTTGGAGAGCGAATGGACGAAATCCCAAATGATAAGCCTGTATATGTAACCTGTTTCTCAGGACAGACTGCAGGTCAAGCAATCCTTAATTTAAGACTAAACGGAGTTGATGCATACTCCTTATACCGAGGAATGGCCGGATGGAACGCAGAAGAAATGCCCGTAGTTACTCCATAGGCAAATCAGCATAAGCTTAAATATGCAGAATAATTTAAAAAGGGAAACCCGATAGACGGTCTCCCTTTTTTTACAATAGGGAATTATCTGGAAGGTTCTACCCATAGTTGTTCTGAAAGGGTACTAGGGCAATGTGTCCCTGGTAAGGATTTTAGTAAGGTCCCCAGATAACGGTTTAAATAAGATAATAAGGCTGTGTGTTAAATTTAATCAATTGAGAAAGGAATGGAAGCTATGCAAAAAAAACAGGTTACGGCATTAATAGTCATGGTAATCCTGGCTGTGATCGTGCTCTTCGGTTACGATGCTTTGAGCGAAGATGCATTAGCCGATGCTTCAACTTATGAAGTTACAGCAGAAGGTTACGGCGGGCCTATTCGCCTCATGGTATACTTTGAAGGCGATGAGATTGTGGACATTGAAGTGCTGGAACAAAATGAAACGGAAAACATAGGAGACGTTGCAATCGAGGGGATGATTGCGAAAATTCTAGACAATCAGTCCGTCGATGTGGATGTTGAAAGTGGTGCCACGGTTACCTCTAATGCAGTCATCCAAGGAATAGAAGAAGCTTTGGCCGAAGCAGGAATAGGTGGCAGTGGTGATGCTTACATCGGCGTAGGGGAAGGCTATGGCGGCGATGTGGAAGTTGAAGTGATTCTTGAGGGAAACACCATTGTTGCAGTGAATGTCCTCTCTCAAAATGAAACAGGCAACATCGGAGACGTAGCAATCGATGAAATGATTACAAAAATTGTTGACAGACAGTCCACGGATGTGGATGTTGAAACAGGAGCTACGGTATCTTCCAATGCTCTAATCGCGGCTGTGAACAATGCCCTGGAAGAAGCAGGGGTAGCGCTTGGAGAAGGTGGAGATGCACCGTCCCCAGAATATGACTCGGAAGGAATTCTTGCCATAGCTCCGGGCTACGGCGGAGACATTGTGCTGGACGTTATTATGGACGGAGATGAAATTACAGAAATTCATGTATTGGATGAAAATGAGACGGGAAATATCGGTGATGTAGCAATCGATGCTATGATCGTAAAAATCATCGAAGCCCAGAGTACCGATGTGGACGTTGAGACGGGAGCTACGGTTTCTTCAGAGGCAGTACTTAAGGCTGTGGCAGAAGCCACCGGAGAAGAAGTGTCGGAAGCTGATGTTCCGGAAGATCCTTCCGCAGCTTATGATCCGGACTCCTATGAACCGGAAGGAGTTTTCTTATCCGGTAAGGGATTTCAAGACCGTTATGACATCTATTTAGACGTAATATTCGATGGGAATGAAATTGTGGAAATTCGAATAATTGATCATAATGAAACCAAAGGATTTGGAGACGGAGCCTTAAGAGTTGTGACAGAAAGAATTATAAATCAACAGACCACGGAAGTGGATGTTCAAACCGGAGCAACCTGGACGTCCAATACGACGATGGAGCTTGTTCAGGAAGCCGTGGAAGAAGCAGGAGTAACACTTGAAGAACAGGAACCTTCAGAAGACGCCCCTTCAACAGATGATGGTGGCGGAGGCGGAGGATGATAGAACTCTGTCTACGGGTTCGTAGATGTGTAAAGACCGAAGGCATCGTTCTTCGGTCTTCTTTTTTTTTTCCGTTTTTTTCATAGTTAGGAATTATTTTTGACATAACTGATGAATTCTATACAACTTTAATTTTCATAAGAAGATTCATTGACTCAGTTCAAAGGTTTTAGCCTTGTAAATAGGGGTATAAAAATCCGGTAGCATATATTACTAAGGAGCTGATCAGAATGTACGATGTTACCATCATTGGAGGAGGCGTCATCGGGGCATCCATAGCCCGAGAGTTATCCAAATATCACGGCAAATTCCTGATGATTGAAAAAGAGAAGGACGTAGCCTTAGGAGCCACCAAAGCCAACAGCGGTATTATTCATGGGGTCTATGCCACGGATCACGGTACCTTAAAAGGAGAGCTTGCAGCGAAGGGAAATCCCATGTATCAACAGCTTAACGAAGAGTTGAATTTCGGGTATCGAAGGACCGGCGCCCTCGTGCTGGGATTTAATGCAGAGGATGAAAAAAAAATCCGGGAACGCTACCATAACGGCAAAAAATATGGAGAATCCCCGGAGGACCTGCAAATTATCGGACCGGATAAAATCAAAGAACTTGAGCCCCACAGCAATCCCAATATAAAAATGGCTCTTTACAGCAGGAATGCAGGGGTCGCATCTCCCTATGAGTTTACTATTGCTCTGGTTGAAAACGCCATGACCAACGGAACGGAAGTAAGGCTGGGAAAAAAGGTGGAAAATATTCAAAAGAGAGAGGGCGGTTTTCTTATTGATGCGGAGGGAGAGCAGATTAAAACCAAGTATCTGATTAACGCCGCCGGACTTTATAGTGATGAGATTGCTAAAATGACGGGAATTTCAAATTTTGAAATCATTCCTCGAAAGGGGCAGTACATACTTTTCGGAAAAGATCAGGGACATCTGGTAAACAGTGTAATATTTCAAGTCCCTAATGCCAAAGGGAAGGGAATTCTTGTCACCACAACCTACCACGGAAATTTTATGATCGGACCTAATGCCGAAGAAGTGGATGATCGGACGGATGTTTCCACAACGAAGGAAAGTCTTCGGTATATTATTAAATCCGCTAGAAAATCGATCCCTGAGTTCAAGTTGAATCGTGCAATCACAACTTTTTCCGGTATTCGAGCTTCGATCAGGGCAAAGGATTTTATCATAGAAGATGATCAGGTAAAGGGCATGGTTAACCTGATCGGAATCGATTCGCCGGGCCTTACAGCGGCGCCGGCCATTGCCAAGCGGGTAACAGAGATGCTTGTCCGTCAAGGATTTACATTAGATGAGAAAGAGGATTTCAACGGCTATCGTGCACCTCTGGTGCAAAAGAAGCCCGAGGATTTTGACGGTTCCACGGAGCATCGGGATCCTGAAAAAAAGATTATCTGCCGATGTGAGTCCATAACCGAGGAAGAGATTTTGGAAAGTTTTAAACGGGGACTCCCTGTGGAATCCATACAATCCCTTGAATTTCGAACAAGAGCGGGTATGGGACATTGTCAGGGAGCCTACTGCGGATCTCGGGTAAGAGACCTGATCCATCGGGAATATGGAATTCCCAAGAAGCGAATCCCCAGGGATAGCCACCGGGAAGAGAAAAGAATACAAAAGGTGGACATAAAAGAGATTAGAAAGATGACTGAGTAATGATGAGTATAAGCCTTGGTATCGATGAGAATTCGATGCCAATTTTTTTTCGGTAGAATAACACCTTTTAAGATCTTATCCTGCACTGCTCTTGAGAGAACAGTTATTGAAATAGAAAGAAGTGGGTATAGAGTATTATTACAGATGATCAAAAAAAACTTCAAGGGAGGTATTGGGGAGATGGACCACATTTTTATTATCGGCGGTGTTTTATTGCTATTGTTGTTTATTGTCAGTTATTTTTTTCAAAAGGCTCGTTTACCTTCTTTATTATCTTACATATTTTTAGGGGTTGCGTTATCAAGGATGTTTACCGGTCCGGAGCTACGGGTACTGGATGAAATCTCGAGAACCGGAATTGTTCTGCTCTTTTTTTTATTGGGTTTGCATTTCCCTTTGAATCGCTTAGTAAGCATTTCACGTCGGATCTGGAAGGCAGGGGTAATGGACCTTGTGTTAAATTTTGCTGGAAGTGCGTTTATCGCCTATCTGCTGGGATTTGAACTGATTTTCTCCCTCATTATCGGAGGGGTGGCTTATGCCAGCAGTTCCGCTATGACCATAAAGTTGTTGGAGGAATCCGGGCGAAAAACATCCCCCGAGGGGGAGTTTAAACTGGCTCTGCTTATTTTTGAAGATTTGGCAGCACCGGTTATAGTATCAGTCCTTGTGGGTCTCAGTGCCACAGGAATAATAACGGGAAGTGCTTTGGCAATTACTTTCGGGAAGGTTATAATACTCACCGTTGCCGCGATTTTGATCGCATATTTTCTTTTTCGAAAAGTGGATATTTTGGTCCAACGGTATATTAACAAAGACTTTATGCCTCTTTTCGCCCTATCCATTGCATTCATCTTCGCCGGACTCGCTGAATATATGGAACTCTCAAAACTTCTGGGAGCCTTCCTTGCCGGTGTAATGCTGTCGGAAACCGGCACATCCCGGGAATTTGACCGAATGATCGAGCCGGTGAAAAATATTTTCATGCCCTTTTTCTTTTTCTGGTTCGGTACCTCCATCGATTTAGGGGTGGGAGAGGTGGATATTCCGGCCCTTGGAATGCTCATCCTATGGGGCTTGATTGGAAAGATGATTGTGGGCCTATGGGGCGGAAGGCTTTACGGCTTAACACGGAAAGGCTCATTAAGAGCTGCCTTTTCTCTGGGACAGCGGGGAGAGTTCAGCGTGGTTATCGCCGCCCTGGCGGAAACCGGTCTGCGTTTATTTCTGGGAATTTATATTTCTGTAACCGCAGTGGCGGGGGGCTATCTTTTCAGACTGGCACCATCTATAGCGGAGCAAATTGGAGATCGATGGATCCAATGGGTAAAAAATAAAGAAAAAGAGATAAATGAAACAGAAGAATAAAAATTAACTGAAGAGAGGGGTTTTTCCAATGAATATCATTATTATTGGTGGAGGGAATGTGGGACAGCATGTGGCTAAAATGCTTCTAGAGAAAAAACAGGACGTGATACTGATTGATAAGGATGAAAAAAAAGTGGAAGCCATACGAGGAAAAATGGACATAAACCTGATTTGCGGCAACGGAGCCAGCGTAGAGGTTTTGGAAAAGGCAAAGGTACATTCCGCGGATATGATAATTGCCCTGATGGAAAATGATGATGCCAACATTTTAGCCTCGATGCTTGCCAAAACCTTTTCGAAAAGTATCACCACCATTGCAAGAGTTCGTAATCCTGAAAGTGCGGGAAGCATTGATATTGACACCTATGGGTTGACAAGAAAACAGGTGGGTCTCGATGTGATTATAAGCCCGGAGCAAACTGTGGCGGAAGAAATTGTAAAAATTATTTATTTTCCCGATCTTGATGAAGTGGATTATTTCGCAAAAGAAAAGCTTAAACTTATTGGAAAAGTTATCCGTGAAAAATCCAAAATCAACGGAATGAAAATTAAGGAGATTGAACTGCCTGAGAGTTCAAAAATCATTGGAATTTTAAAGAAAGGCGGGAAGTTTGTTTTTCCTTCGGAAGGAGAGATCATCAGAGAAGGGGATAAAGTTTATTTTCTGGGAACCATTCTGGCTATTCGCCGTACAAGTAAGCTTCTTTATGAAGAACGATCCAAGATTGAACGGGTACTGATCCTCGGAGGAGGCAAGACGGGATATACCTTAGCCGCAGAACTGGAGTCCGCCAAGGGGAGATCTTTTATTACAAAATTGATTGAGTCGGATCCCAGACGATGTGAAAAATTAAACCGTAGCCTGAACAAAACTCTGATCATCCAGGGAAAGAATACCGATGACGCCTACTACAACGAAGAGGAAATCCAGGAGGCGGATGTGCTTGTGACCGCGACAGGGGATGATCGTATTAACCTGATCGCATCGGTGATCGGGAAAGAAGCGGGGGTCAAAAAAATTATCAATTCCTTGGAAAGTATGGAATATGCCTCAGTGTATCCGAAGATGGGACTGAAAACTGTTATCAACCCCCAATTGATCACTGCGGAAAAAATCATGCGCTATATCCATAAGGAGAAGGTGGTTTCTTTGGCAGTACTGGAAGAGGATGTGGAAGTCTTTGAAGTAATCCTTGAAGGTGGATGTAAAGTAGAGGGAAAGTCTATCGAAGAAATAAATTTCCCCAAGGAAGTATTGATCGGAGCTATTATCAGAGAGGGGTCGGTGATTTCGCCGGACCGCAATACGATCCTTCGAGGCCACGATCATCTGATTATTGTGGCCTCGGGCAAAATAAGTCTTAGTATGGAGGAATATTTTGTTTGCCATTAGGTTCTTTTCATAAGAGGTAAAAGCTCTAAATGAAGAATTTCGTTATGAAAAATAGAATTAGGGTATAAATTAATTTATATGATTAAAATATTTATGTTAATCTCAAGGAGGATGATTCTATGACAAAAACGAAAATTGATGACATTGCCCGGTATACATTTTTATCCGGTCTGCTCCACGCTCCCAATGGAGAAAATGCTTGTTTTGTAGTGCATGAGGGAAATATAGAAGATAATGATTACGAATCAAATATTTGGATGTATAAAACCAAGGAAGACAGGTACCTTCAATTAACCGCATTAGATAAAGAAAGTAATTATATTTGGCTGGAGGATAATGAGCATATACTATTCCCCGCAATCCGGGATAAAAAAGACCGGGAAAAACAGGAAGAGGGCGAGGCGTTTACCCAGTATTATAAACTGAGCATCCATGGTGGAGAAGGGAAAAAAGCATTTAGGATTCCTAAAAAGGTGAGTCAAATTAAAGAAATTGATAAAGACACCTTTATTTTTACAGCGATGGATAATTCAACCATGAAGGATTTAAGCAAACTTAGTGAAGAGGAAAAGAAAAAAGAATTGAAAAATAGAAAAGAAGAGAAAGATTATGAGGTTTTAGACGAGATTCCCTTCTGGTCCAACGGAAAAGGCTTCTCTAACAAAGATCGAAATCGACTTTATCTGTACCATCGAGGGACGGAAGAAATTGAGAAATTAACCGATGAATATACCAATGTTGGAGGACTCAATCTTAACGATGACAAAAATCGGGTGGTATATACAGCCAGTACCTATAAAGATAAAATGCCGCTTACCAATGAAGTGTATCTTTTAGACTTAAACTCAAAAGAAACAACGAAAGTCAGTCCCGAAGAGGACTTCAATTATGGTTACGTAAACTTTATGTCCGAGAACCAAATCATTTGTACCGGGAAAGATCAAAAGACCTATGGACTCAATGAAAATCCCCAGTTTCATCTTATAGATATTAACGAGAAATCAAGAACAAATCTTACTCCAAACTTCGATCGAAACATGGGAAGCTCAGTGGGTTCCGACTGCAGATATGGGGGCTCGTTAGCCGGGGCTATCCAAAAAGAAGGAGATCATCTATACTTTACAATTACGGAAGGATACAGCTCCTATTTAAATAGAATTGACATTGAGGGAAATATTGAACGAGTTGTAGAAACCACTGGAAGTATAGACGACTACTCCGTTAAAAGTAGTTCCCTGCTGCTCATCGGCTTGCGGGGCCTTAATCTTCAAGAGTTATACAGGGTTGAAGATGATCGTGAAGAAGCAGTAACTTCCTTTAATCAATGGGTGACAGTAGACCGGAAACTGAGTATACCGGAGGGATTAAAGGTGAAAACCGATGAAGGTATTGAAATAGATGGTTGGGTGATGAAACCGGTAAACTTCGATGAAAATAAAAAATATCCGGCGATATTAAATATTCACGGGGGACCGAAAACCGCCTATGGAGAAAACTTCTTCCATGAAATGCAGTACTGGACCGGTGAAGGCTATGCAGTGTTTTTCTGCAACCCAAGAGGAAGTGACGGTAAGGGCAACGCTTTTGCCGACATCCGAGGAAAATATGGAACCATTGATTACGAAGATATTATGAAATTCACCGATGAAGTATTGGATAAGTTCGACTTTATAGACGAAAAAAGAGTGGGGGTAACGGGAGGCTCCTACGGCGGTTTCATGACCAACTGGATTATCGGGCATAATGACCGATTCAAGGCTGCAGTCTCCCAGAGAAGTATTGCCAATTGGTTCTCAAAATTTAATACAACGGATATCGGATATTTTTTCGTTGAGGATCAAAACCAGACCACCCCGTGGGAGGATCCGGATAAATTATGGGAACAGTCCCCTTTAAAATATGCTGATAAAGTCAAAACCCCGACCTTATTCATCCACTCGGAAGAGGATTATCGTTGCTGGGTTGTGGAAGGGCTACAAATGTATACCGCATTGAAGTATCATGGAGTAGAAGCAAGAATGTGCATGTTTAGAGGTGAGAACCACGAGCTTAGCCGAAGCGGAAAGCCGAAACACCGGGTTCGACGGTTAGAAGAAATAACCGGTTGGTTTAATAAGTATTTAAAATAAAAGAGAGATAAGAAAACCATAATAAAGGAGGCATTTCTATGCCTCCTTTATATTTTAGTCCTCCTCTCGTAATAAATTGATATCCTTTCCTTTCATTACTTTGTTCATATTTCTCATGGAACACATTTTGCCGCACATGGTACAGCTGTCTTCATCCTTTGGCATAGATTCTTTGCGGTATCTTCTTGCTTTTTCCGGATCGATGGCTAAGTCAAACATTTTTTCCCAGTCTAACTGTTGTCTGGCGAGGCTCATTTCGTCATCCCAGTCCTTTGCACCTTTAATGTTTTTACCTAAATCACCGGCATGCACCGCAATTTTAGTAGCAACAATTCCTTCTTTCATATCCTCCAGTGTGGGAAGTCTTAAATGTTCTGCAGGGGTCACATAACATAGAAAATCCACGCCATGACTTGCGGCTAAAGCTCCCCCGATGGCACTGGTAATATGATCATATCCCGGAGCGATATCCGTAACTATGGGACCGAGCACATAAAAAGGAGCACCGTGACATAACTTTTTTTCAAGCAACACATTTGCAGGAATCTCATTGAGGGTCACATCATATTTTTCACATATATCCAAGAGTCGGTCATAATACTCAAAGAATGGGTTCTCCCGGTTATTAAGTTCCATCCAAGCGTAAAGCAAAGAACCTCCTCTGGATACAATATTCCCCGGGCTATTTGGTTTTTTAAATCCTCCACCGCCATATGTTCTTTTTTAGCGACGATTTCCATTTCTTTTGTGATGATTCCTTTCTTTGCAGTATCCATTTGTGTAGAGTATTTCATTTGTATTCATCTCCTTTTTTATTTTAGGAATTATATACACATTCCTGATCAACTTATGAAGTAAGAATAACTATTTTAGAAGGATAGGAGGTGAAAATCCTATAGAGACTGAAAATAAAAAAAGCTCACCCAAAGGTAAGCTTTAATATTATCAATATTAATAATATAAGTGTATTGCTTCCCTACGGCAGTATTAACTGCATCAAGTTTAAAGAGTTAGGATTTCTCCCTCTCAGCCCAAAGGCCCCCCTAGCAAATCTATTTAGTTGAGTTTATTACAATACAGTATCATGGCAATGTAAACAAAAGTTTAAAGTTAAAAATGAGTATAATGAATTTCAACCACTGAAACTGCTCGTAAAGGACCGCGAGACTATCCTGAAAAATCTCTGGTTTTACCTTATCACTGCGGGTATAATTAAGTCAGGAGGGATCACGGATGAAAATCATTAAAGTATATCGTGAACAAATGCCGGAAATGAGATTGATCGGCGGTCGATGTCATACTCCTTCCTTTATGAAATCTGATGAGCAAGGAAATGTAATTATGGATTACTGTTTTTATGTTAAACTATAATATAGCTGTATGTGGACCGGTTTAGAAAAAACTGAGTATCAAGTTTCATCGAAGCAATATACGCTAAGGGTTTCGGTCGAGAGCAGTCCAAAGGGCCGATTCAATAGAAAACTAAAAATCAGAAGAGTTGAGGGTGGTTTTATGAAGGACATTTATGGGTTAATCAAGGAAAAAGAAGGAGAGCACTTAAGCAAATTATTCACCGTTCTGGAAGGGGATTATGCAGGGGAAAAAGCTCTGTTTACAAATCGGTCATTGGTTTTTGACTCAACAAAGGACGGTTTTTTTTTGAAGCATCAGTATGCCTTACTTAAAGAAGAGGGAACGAAGATTTTAGAAATAGAAGGGAAGAGAATTTTTTGCGACATATTAAGTCCTCCGAAGAAATTGGTCATATGTGGGGCCGGGCATGTATCCGTGCCGATTATCAAGTTCGGTATTATGGCTGATTTCTCCGTGACAGTGATTGATGATCGGGTAGCCTTTGCGGACAAAGCAAGGAATGCCGGGGCCCACAAGGTGCTTTGTCAGGATTTCAATAGCGCCCTGGAAGAGATCGAAAGCGATGAAAATACTTACTTTGTTATCGTTACCCGAGGGCATCGCTATGATCGGATCTGTCTGGAAAAGGTCCTACACAAACCTAAGGGCTACGTGGGAATGATCGGAAGTAAAATGCGTGTTACAAAAGTAAAGAAAGAGCTGTTGGAAAAGGGTGCCGACCCTAAGGAAATCCAAGAAGTATACACCCCTATCGGTTTGGATATTAAAGCGGAAACCCCGGGGGAAATTGCCATCGCTATTATGGGAGAAATTATTCTCGTGAAAAACCGAAGAAAAACCGGCACCGGCTATTCAAAGGAAATAATCAAGGAGCTGTTAAACAGACCTTTGGAAAAAAGGGCGGTGGTTCTTGCAACCATTGTTTCAAGAAAAGGCTCCGCTCCCAGGGAAACCGGTACGAAAATGCTGATTTTTCCCGACGGCGGTATTGTTGGGACCATTGGTGGAGGATGCGCCGAATCCGATGTTATGTTCAAAGCCCTCAATCTCTTTTCTGACAGCAGCAAAAATACCGAACTGGTTCCGGTGGATATGACCGGTCTGGATGCCGAAGAAGAGGGTATGGTCTGCGGTGGCATCATTGAAGTGTTTTTAGAAAAAATATCCTAAAGAATAACAAGTTATCTTAATGAAAAAGAAGTGAATGTGTCGGGTTGACACAGCACTTCTTTTTTTGCTTATATATGCGGTATCAGGGGAATGATCTTTATTTTCTTGGTTTATCCGTCTGTAGACTGAGAAATGTACAGTCTTAAGACACTGTAGAAAAAGATAAAATTCCGGTATCATAGAAGGAAGGGGATTGTTTTCACCAATTGTATGTTCGATCGAAAAGATCATTCGGAATTATCGGTAAAATCAATTCTAGAATGGAGGCTGATCATATGGATTTAATGAGGAGTGCGGAAATACTGATCGAAAAAATTAAGAATGACTACAAAGAAGATATTGCAGTGGTTGTCCTAATGGGTTCTTATATATACAACGAAACCCACAGTCGCTCGGACCTGGACATGTACTTTGTCCCCAAGACCCAACGGGGAGAGAATTTGGGAAAAGTATTTATTATTGACGGAATCGGATTTGACTTTTGGCCCATATCATGGGAACGACTTGAGGGAATTGCCAATCATGAGGAAAGAATTACTTCTATTGTTACGGAAGGGCAGGTTCTTTATTACGGTTCCGAGGAGGACCTGGAAAGATTTAAGCGGTTAAAAAATATAGGATTGGATACTAAGGATCGAAGGAAATTTATTGAAAAGTCCAAGAAAGAGTTTCAAAAAACCTATCAGTCCTACTTCAACCTACTCATGGATCATACCCTTTCCGATGCCAGGAAACATGCAATGGAGATCATATTTTCCCTAACCTATGCCACGGCACTGCTTAATGGAACCACGATCAAACGGGGAAGAGGGAAGTTAAAAAAAGAAATCTTGAATATGGATTTGATACCGAAGGGTTTTTCCTCATTATATGATACGGTATTTATCAGCAGGGATATTACTGAAATAAAAAACAATTTCGGACAACTGCTGATGAATATGAAAAATCTGTTGGAACAAGAGGAAGCAAAAGAGCAAAAGAGTCTATCCTTTCGAGAACAGTTGGAGGGATATTACGAAGAATTGATTAATTTTTACAATAAAATTCACCGGGCATGCGAAACCGGGGACATCTATACTGCACTTTTTGCAGCGGTGGAGATTAATAAGGAACTTGAAGGGGCTTTTTCAGGCACTGATGTATCCCCTAGGGACTTGCCGGATATCATAGGGGCCTTTGATCCGGATAACCTCGAAGATTTTTTAGCTGTGGTAGTAGAACATCAGTCGCAGCTGTTTAAACTTATAAAAAGTAAAAAGGTTCCGGTTCTAGTGTTTGATGACTTTATTGAACTAAAAGAGCACATCGATTCGTTGTAGAAATAAACAACTTTTATCCGGCTTAGTAGGGATCGGAGGGGATCATTTGGATACGGAAAAAGACGTAAAAAAATGCGGGTTTCTGTTATTTGTAGGGGGAGCAGTATTCACCGCAGTTATTATTTTATGGCCGATTTTCATGGTGCTGTCTCAAACCGAGGGTGAAATAGGGGAACAACTAACGGCGATATCCTTTCAACCGGAGATGTATAAGCTGAACTTTTTTATAGCGTCCTTGATCGCACCGGCTATGGCACTGATTTTAGTGATGCTGGCGTTTAAGGTCGAGACCCGGATGAAAACGCCGAAGTTAAACACCCTTGGAGCAGTTTTGATTGTCCCTTACGCTGTACTGGTAAGTTTTGCCTATATCTCTCAATATACTCTCCTGCAAGGCTTTCTTAACGATGGGGACTGGCTGCAGGCGGAACTTTGGTATTTTAATAATGCTGCTTCGGTTCCTTATTTCATCAATCAACTGGGGTATGCTTTTTTCGGATTTAGCGGTATGTTGATCGGCTTTAAGTTTTTAAAGGAAAAAGGGATCCTGAGAGCCATAGGAGTTTTGCTGTGGCTTTCGGGGATTTTGTCATTCGCAGCCTTCGGGGGATTAATGTTGGGCAGTGAACTGATGAATTTCAGTACGATCATCAGCGGCCTGTTAACCCTGCCGATAGGAATTTTAGTGATGAGTTGGGGACTGCATCTAGGGAGAAGAGAAGGGTCCTATGGATAAAATAAATGAAATTTTCGGCGAAGTGTCACCGGGATTTGAAAGGGTTAGGATGGAATTTCAAAATAACTTTAAGGATAGGAAAGAATTAGGGGCAGCCTGCACCATCTATTACCAGGCAGGGTTGGTATTACTAGATGAAAAACTATCGATCGAACAATTAAAGGATTTTGATCAAACCGCCAAGATACTTATACGGGCAAAGCCCTTATGGGAACCGGGGAAGTATCAAGGTTATCAAGCGGGGACTGTGGGGTTTTTTATGGGGGAGCTGGTAAGGAGAGTTGACCCGAAGGCCTGAAGCTTGGGTCAATATTTCCAAGAGGAAATTGCTAAGCCCCTGAAGTTGGATTTTCATATCGGATTACCGGAAGAAATCCCTGATGAGCGAATCGCAAAAATAACTATGCTGAATCCCTTGAAAGCTTTGTTCAATATTAATAAACTCCCGGCAGGGATGAGAAAAGTGATACTGAATGTCAATTCTCCTTTTATGAAATCCGTAACCCTGATTAAGGGATATGATCCTAATGATCGAGCTACCTGGAGGGTGGAACAGCCTTCGGGTAACGGAATCGGCACAGCCCGCTCCGCAGGCTGTCTATACAG
>PWEO01000025.1 GCA_003553525.1 Clostridiaceae bacterium | reverse complement strand
TTCCTGCATTGTCATTGATGGTTTTAATATTATTAATCCCTTCATAATCCTTAAAGCGATCGTAGAATTTATGAAGTTCATGCATTCGCGTTTCAATATACTCGGTGTATTCATTAAATTCTTCTTCAGTTTCCGTAAATCCGACCACGTCGGTAACCGTATCAAAGGTGTCAAAATATCTGTAGCTAAAGCGTTGATACTCTATTTCTTCTTCACAACCGAGAGCCCCAAGTGACAAGCTCAGCAGCATCGCACTGATCAAAATTAATTTAACTGTTTTTTTCATGGGATCACCCTACTAATTATTATAGTCGATAAACAAGCATAAGCGCCCTTATGATTAAGGGCGCCTATTGTTTTAAAAGGAGTTTGTATAAACTTAATCAAAGTTACAAACCGATTATTTTTACTCGCTAGTTAAAACTATCGTGCGTTATCGTATGCATTTTCTACAACAGATAAGTATCCTGTAACGGTAATGGTTACAGAAGACTCTAATTCTGCTACATCCGGTGCATCATTGTCATTTAATTCTACACTCATGGCTTCTTCGATGGTTTGTCCTACTAACCATGCTTCAAAAGCTTCGATTTGCTCATACCATTCTTTTTCGATTTCGGAAACTCGAGCCATTCCGTAATCGTCGCCACGCTCTTTTTTCGTTTGAAGTTCCGCACCACGGTCTGTTTCAACTTGACCATCTTCATCAAAGGCTACCCGTACTTGAGCAACGTCAATTAATGTGTTTACAATGGTTCCGTCAGCATCAAAAGCCGTTGCAGTTACATAAGTGTCTACTTGTGCTTGTGCATTGTCTTCATCCGATGCGTCTCTGGATCGGTTAATATAAGTTCTCAATCCTAAACCAACAGTTTCTGCGCCTTCGGCCTCTACTGCATTGTTCCAAGCTTCTTCAACTGCATCCAAGTAGCTGGTTACCGTAATAGTAACAGAAGATTGTAAATCTGCTACATCAGGAGCGTTATCTTCATTTAAATCTAAAGCTAGTACATCTTCGATGTTTTGACCAATCATCCACTCTTCTAAAGCTTCGATTTGCTCATACCATTCTTTTTCGATTCCGGAAACTCTTGCCATTCCGTAATCATCGCCCAGTTCTTTCTTAGAAGGAACTAATGCGTCTTTGTCAGAAGTTACTTGCATATCTTCGTCAAAGGCTACTCGAGTTTGTGCTACATCAATAGAAACACTTACAATCGTTCCCTCTGCATCAAAACCGACAGCAGCTGCGGTTACATCTGCTTGAGCTTGTGCAGTATCATCGTCGCTCATGTCTCTTGATCTTGCAATTGAAATGTTATGACCAAGTCCTACTAAAGCAACAGAACCTTCAGTAATGGCTTCGTCTTGTTCTTCTTCCTCTTCTTCGGCTACTTCTTCACCGTTTTCCGTGCCTTCTTCATTTACATCTTCGTCTCCAGCTGCATCCTCGCCGCAACCGATGAAAAGAAATAAAGACATTGCTAAAACCATTAATAAAATTAAAAGCTTTTTCATTAATCTTCCTCCTTGTGTTTTATCGTTATTAGATAATACATATTGGTTGTTAATAATTTATCGTTAGTAACAACTCCTAGATAAATATACCATTTATTCTTCTATTAATCAACAGTTTTATGAAACTTTTTTATATAATATTTATTATTTTGCATATAACAGCCGAATACTAACCGTCCACCAGTTTTTTTGATTTATCGGTGCAAATTTCCACCGCTTCAATGATCGATGCCCGAAAATGGTTTCTCTCCAAAGCATACACCGCCTCAATGGTCATCCCTCCGGGAGAACACACCATATCCTTTAAATCCCCGGGATGCTTTCCGGTTTGAAGGATCATTTTCGCTGCACCGAGGACAGCCTGGGCCGCAATTTCATAGGACTGCTTTCTCGGAAGTCCCTTGAGCACTCCACCGTCTCCCAAGGCTTCAATAAACATATATACATAGGCAGGACCGCTGGCACTGATGGCGGCCACCGCATCCAAAAACTTTTCTTCAATTTCATCGACTTTCCCGATGCTCTCAAAAATGGCCCGTACTTCCTTTAACTCCTTCGGCTCCACATTGGCATTAGGGGTAATCAGTGTCATCCCCGCCTGTACCTGTACCGGGGTGTTAGGCATGGTTCGAACAATTTTCGCCTTCGGTCCAAGGGGTTCCTGTAAATACTCGAGGCTTACCCCCGCGGCAATGGATACCACCAAAAGACTTTCCTTTTCCATAGCATTAATCTCATGGAGTACTTCCTCACATTTATGGGGTTTTACGGCGAGTATCAGAATATCGGAGTGCTCAATTACGGCTTTGTTGCTTTGAGTAGTCTGTACTTTAAAATCCTTTTCGAAGGCCGATCGTTTTTCTTCATTAGGGTCGCTGACCATCAAGTTTTTCCGAATTCCGGGATCCACCTGCAGAATCCCCGAGACCATGGCATAGGCCATGTTTCCTCCGCCGATCCAACCGATTTTTTTCTTTTTTAATATTTTTTCTTCCATCCTATATACCTCCTAAGTTAAAAAGTGTTCCTTTCCCTTCGCCTTTTTTCAATTTATCAATGATATGAGGAACCTTTCCGTTGCTTAAAATCATGGGAATTTTATAAGCCCCCACTTTACTGGCCGCTTCGATTTTCGTTTCAATGCCTCCGGTACCGAAGTCGTTTCCACACCCGATCTCGATATTGGCTCGAAGCTCATCGATGTTTTCCACGAGCTCCACTAATTTGGCATCCTCACAGTTCTTCGGATTTTCGGAATAGATCCCGTCAATATCACTAAGCATAATTAAAAGGTCGGCATTCCAGATGTTTGCGGTGTAGGCTGCTAAGGTATCATTGTCTCCGATTTTTATTTCATCCACGCATACACTGTCATTTTCATTAATAATGGGAATCACCCCTTCATCCGCCAGGGTAAACAGGGGGTTTCGTATATTTAAAGACCGGGCCCCTTCCAAAAAGTCCTCCCGGGTATAAAGAATTTGTCCGATATGAGTTCCATACTTTTCAAACACCCGTCGGTAAGCATCCATCAATTCCACCTGCCCGATGGCACAGAGGGCCTGCTTATAATTAATATCCTCTTTTCGCATCCATTTTCCGATGGTGGAAACTCCCGCAATTCTTGCCCCGGAGGATACGATCACCACCTGCTTTCCTTCCGACATCAGCTGATGAACGTCCTCACCCAGGTTCTCCAGAAACTCCCTGCAAATGGTACCGTCTTCCTTAGCTAAGGTATTGCTTCCGATTTTTATTACAATTTTTTTACTGCTTCGAATCAGTTCCTGAATCATATTTATCCCTTCTTTCTACTACTCTTCTCCGGAAGATCCGCTCACCTTCCGTATTAAACTACCGAATTTGTCCCTCTCCCAGTGCAATGTATTTCGTTGTAACCAACTCTTCCAGTCCCATAGGCCCCCGGGCGTGGACCTTTTGAGTGCTGATTCCCATTTCTCCACCAAAACCGAAAGCCCCTCCGTCAGTAAATCGGGTGGAAGCATTGACATAAACCGCCGCTGCATCCACTTTCCGTTGAAACTCCCGGGCATGATTGTAGTTTTTTGTAACGATGGCTTCCGAATGACCGGTTCCGTACTGATCAATGTGAGCGATTGCCGCGTTTAGATCCTTAACCACCCGAACCGCTAAAATCAAGTCCAAATACTCCTCTTTCCAGTCCTCTTCTGTGGCTTTTTCCACGGATATCAGCGCCTCGGTGGCCTCACAACCCCGAAGAGTAACTCCTTTTAATTCTTTGGGAAGTCTCTTGATAAAATCCTTTGCCACGGCTTCATGGACCAACAGGGTTTCCAGGGCATTGCATACTCCCGGGCGCTGCATCTTTCCGTTCTTTAAGATATCCATGGCCATGAACAAGTCCCCCTCAGCATCCACGTATAAATGACAATTTCCGACTCCTGTTTCCACCGTGGGGACCTTAGCATTTTCCACTACGAAATCGATCAGTCCCTTTCCGCCTCGGGGAATGATTAAATCAATTTTTCCCTTCATGTGAAGCATTTCCAATACCAGCTCCCGTCGATCATCGTCGATAAAACCCAATACCTTGGGAGAAATCCCGGCTTTTTTCAGCCCTTGATGAATCGCTTCAACCAAGGCACGATTAGAGTTGAGAGCGCTGGAGCTACCCCGAAGCAGTACCCCGTTTCCGCTTTTAAAGCCTAGAGCGAAGGCGTCCACAGTAACATTGGGCCGGGACTCATAAATGATCCCCACAACCCCTAAGGGCACCGTCATCTTAGATAGGGTCAAACCATTTTCCAATGTCCAGGTCTTCTCGCTACTCCAGACAGGATCCTTGAGAGCGATCACCTCTTGCAGAGCCTCTTTCATCCCTGCCAGTCGGGAAGCATCTAAAGCTAAGCGATCTACCAGACTTTCCCGCACTCCCGCCTTTCGAGCCTGCTCCAAATCTTTTTGATTTGCCTGTAGAATTTTTTCCTCTTCTGATTCCAGGGCTCCGATTACCATACGTAACCCTCGGTTTTTTTCTTCACCTGTTAAACTTCCCAAGGCTTTTGCCTCTTTCTTTAGTTCTTGTACCATGTTTACCAACTTTTGATCATAGGTTTTCATCGCAATCCATCCTCTCTCTTTTTTAATTGCCTATTTTTTCTAAGTTTTTTTCGGTCACTTCTTTTGTATTTTTGTCCCGCTTCCCTTTCATGTTTTGCCCTTATATTAAATCTCACGTCTTTAATTCCATAGCGTCTTTATCATAAATATCAGTATTTATAAATAAATATAAAAAACTCCCATCCCAAAAGGGACGAGAGTATGCTCGCGGTACCACCCTAGTTGACCGAGTTCGGTCCACCTCGTAATGTTAACGGTTTTTCACCGGGATCTACTTCAGAACGGGTTCGAAAAAAAGAGGTTTATAGGGCTCTCACTATTTCCCTGCTCGCTTTAAAACATTTTTCCCTACTATTTTCCTTCAACGTAGCTAGATTATAGGTTTTTCTATCGATCCACTGCCAATGATTGATTGAAGATATTATATAGAAAAGCCCGGTGGGTGTCAATGCATATTTATTATTTTTTTTATAATGTTTTTACTATATGCGAAGATGATTTATTACTTTTTATAATTTGAAAACTTCATTTCATAATCCCCGGACTTACCCGAAGTAAAAATCCAGGTGTATAGAAGAATTCCCATCTCATCCTCAGCGGTTTGAATGTCATGGGGGAGCCCGGGAACTACGTGATGGCTTTCTCCGTGAAAGACTTTCTTTTCATTAATTTTACAGACCCCTCCAAGGTTCAGGTATAGTTCGTCCACCCCTTTATGAATATGTTTTGGATACTTCGTATCCGGCGACAACAATACAAATCCCATGTTGATTTTTTTATGCCCCATCGGTGCTGCAGCGCCTAGAACCTCTCCAAAGGCGAAGTTCTGCTCTAAATTCTCCGGTAACTTCTCATATCCGTACTGCCAGTGTAGTTTATGATGGTGATTTAGTAAAAAGTCCAATATGTCCCGGTTCTTTTCTGAAGATTTAAGAAGGCTTTTCCGCCCCTCTTTAGTAAGATCTTCACATACCGGTTTATGGGCCGGTAGGTAAGTTTTAACTTGAAGGGATCTGTTAATTTCATATAACTCTTCTATCACCTGTTTTAAATGACGGATCTTCTTGACCTCTTTTTTGCTTTTCTTCATTTCTATTTGTAAAAGATCCTGATAAATCCTTCTCGTGTTTTCCAGAAAACCTTTAATCCTTTGCTGGTCCTTTCTGTTCCATAATGCTTCCCTCATATAATCAAATCCCGGGGTAAGACCAGGGAGGACGGGCTTGCTGATTAACCAGCTTTCCTATGAATTTTCCCGGAAAACCTTCGATAATGGAGTCATCTTCAAATTTACTTCGCTGTTTAACCAAGGTTCCTGCTTTAACCAGACAATTTTTTCCCAGTTCACTGTAATCACAGACATTGCTTCCGGATTCCACAATCGTTCCTTCCCCTAGGGTGGTTCCATGAATAATGGATCCGGGACCGATAATTACTCGGTCTTCGATAATCAACTGGTTATCAGGAAGCAAGTGAAGCACCGTATTTTCTAAAATCTGTACATGACTGCCAATGCGAACGGGACCGTGGGAATTTCCAATAATCCTTACCCCGTCGCCGATAACAGTGTTTTCTCCAACAATTACGTCACCGTTTAACTCTGCTCCGGGGGCAAGATAACTGTTTTTTCCGATCACCGGCCGCTTTCCTTGAATCTCATAGGTTTTCCCCATACCCTTTACCTCCTTCAGGTTTTTCTCTATTACGGTTCCTTCGTAGAGGGAAATATTGACGTCGCCTCCTCGCATCCTTTTGATCCGAGCTTGATCTTCCCGGTTCAGTTTTCGGATGACCCGGGCGGGACGTCCCACAACCACGGAATTATCGGGAATTTGCATTCCTTCCGTAACCAGGGTTCCTTCTCCAAAAATACAGAAATTCCCCACCTTGGAGCCCGGCATAAAAATCGTACCGTTGCCCACTTCACATAAATCTCCTATAGTGCTGTTAAGAACCACACATTTATGGCCAAAAACCGTCTTGCTCCCTATCTTAGTAGGCATTTCCTTTGACCCTACCAATACGCTGTTCTCCAGGCCCCAGCTCTGATTTCCTATTCTCAAGCTTTCCGGTCCGGCGTCTCCTCTAATTACGGTTCCCTGGGCAATATAGACCTCTTTCCCAAATTCCATGGACCCTCGCAGACTGGCGGAGTCTGAAATATTTATTTTCACATGTTCTTCCTCCCTTCGAATTCACGAAATCCTTTTTCTTAAACTTTTCCCGGGAGAAATCCCTACTTAAAAAGTTTCTTAAACAGCTTAAAAATGTCAAAAGAGGTTCTTCGATATACTTTGTTGTAAGCATATTTTTTCGGATTTCGCACCCATCCCTTTCCTCTGGGCATTTTAATCCCGGCCCGGTGGACAATCTGCCGCTTCGGACTGATCCTTGCAGAAACTCTTTTTTTCATACTGGGTTTTCGAATACCAAATTTCATTCTCTCATCGCCCCTTTTTTAGATTTAAAAATACTCTACATCCTATTGATTCCCAAGATTCTGAATAAATATCATTTTTTTGAGTATACATGTAGTATCCGACTATTTAAGAAAGGAGAAGATCCATGGACAACATCCAAGAAAACTTCAATTATTTTCAAAAACAATACCCTGATATCTATGAGGCCTATGCTACCTACGGCAAAAAAATTCATGAACAGGGAGGCCCCCTAGATGAAAAAACCCGTTGGCTGATTAAAATCTCCGTCTCCGCCACGGAAGGCTATCCCTACGCCCTTAAGACCCATATTAAGAAAGCCCTGGCCGCCGGCTGCAGCCCTGAAGAAATCCAGCACACCTTACTGCTCCTCGCCCCAAGCGTAGGCTTTCCCCGAATGATGGAAGCCCTGCTGATTTTTCGGGAAATCGTGGAATAAACAAAACTATAAAAAGACTTCCTGTCCTGTTTTACCTTAGGGCCGGAGGTCTTTTTACCGAAGAATTTTATTTCCCTTACGAAAAGCTTTTATGATCAGAATCACTCCCACTACAATCAGTCCCATGGGAAATACATTATCGAGCACCCGTTCCGTCAAATCCGAATTCAACACCTGTACCATAAATACAAAGAGGCTGAATCCCCAAAGGCCTGCGGTGGGATAAAGGGGCCAGCGTCTTTTTCCGGCGGAAAGATTTTTCAAGTGCCGGGTGTGCATTAAAAACACGAATAAAAAAGCGATTCCCAGAAATATAAAAAACAGATACCCGTCCCGATCTCCCAGGGGAAAATTCTGCTCAATAGCGGCAAAGAGTCCCACCATGGTCACAATGGCACCGGCGATGAGTAACCCTTGGTTTCGGCGGTACACTGAATTTCCTGATCGATAATACATCAGTAGCAACAGTCCTCCTACAATCACCAACGTAAACTCTCCGGGATAATAGCCCAAGTTGCTAAGTAGAAAAATCCCTCCTATTATAATCAGTACTAAGCCCAACCATTTTCGGTCCATTGCTTTTCCTCCTTTGATCTTACTTTGTATTTCTCTTGCTTTTTATCTATTTATACTTCCTTACCATATAATTCATATTTACTTTTGCCGAACCCACCGGAAAATTTCCGCCGGGGTGGCATTTTTTCCGTACATCAATAGTGCGGTTTTAAAGATTTTTCCTGCCAAACGCATAATTAAAATCGTGGTAACCACTAAAATACCCAGGGTCAGAATTATTTCCATGGTGGGCACCCTAGAGGCAATGACCAAGCGAAAGAGCATCACGCCCGGTGCGGATAAGGGAAAGTAAGAACCTACTTTCGCCACAATCCCGTGAGGATTTTGTATGATGGCACCGATGAAAAATATGGGAAGCATGGGAATAATAAAAAGCACTCCCTGGAAATTTCCCGCAGAGTAAATATCATTGATGGTAGCCCCCATACTGACAAAGAGCGCAGAGAACATCAAGTAGCCGATCAGCGCATAAAGAAGCATCAACGGCAGCTCCGATACAAATAGATACTCCAAGACCGGCACTTCAAAGTAGTAGGTTGCCACCAGCATTCCCACCATGGCCCACACCCCAACTTGAATCAGGCCGAGAAAGAAGTAACCGATAATTTTTCCTTGCATTAAATCCCTGGCACTAACAGAAGACAGGAGCACCTCTGTCATTTTATCCCGTTTTTCCTGGGTGGCGCTCTGAAAAGTCATGGTTCCGGAAATAAAGACGGAAATCAGAATCATTCCTGCAAATACCCCGGGAATCAATCGATTTAAAAAGTCCAGGTCCTCTTCCAGCAGAGAGGACTGTTGGATGGAAAAGTCCGTAGTGATATACGTGGCCATCTCCTGGTCAATGCCCACCTCTTCGATCTTTCGTTCCTGTAAAGTCTGGTTTAATGCCGTTTGAAAGCCGGTCAAGGGAATAAGGGCATCATCTCCGGAAAACAAAGTGAAAGAATGATTTTCAAAGCCCTCATCATCAATGATAATATAAGAGGTTCGCTCCTCCTCAATGGTCATTTCTTCCAGCTCCGCAACATCCCCTTCATAGTTTTCCAATCGGTACTGATTCGAATCCACATTTTCCTCTAACCTCTCATAAATCCCGATTTCGTCCACCACATAAATGTAGTCCAGCTGGTTTCGCTCCAAGGACTCCAAGACCGTGGGCAGAGCACCGAATAGAATCATAATTAAAGGGGTTAAGCCCATGGAAATCAAAAAAGTTTTGTTGGTTAAGTTTTTCTTAAGCTCCCAAAGAGCTACTTTAAAGGTTTGTCCCATGATTTTTCCCTCCCGTCGCGATGTTTACAAAAATATCATGGAGAGAAATCCGGTCCATATGAAGCTCTTTAATGTTGATGTCCCTCGGCAGTTGTCCGAAAAATTCTTGGGGATTGGTGTCCTTCATCAAATAGATTACAGATTTCCCCTCTTCACTTTCAACTTTCTCAACACTAGGAAGTTTTTCAAAAATCCCCTTGGGATTTTTACCGTATATCGTACACTTGAAGTCGGCAAACTGTTCCTTTACTTCATCTAAGCTTCCGTAAATCACTTTTTCTCCTTTATTGATTAAAAAGATCCGGTTACACAGAGCTTCCACCAAATTCATTTGGTGGGAGGACAGCAAAATACTGACTCCGGAATCGGAAAGACTTCGAATTTCCTCCCTGAAAAGGTCTTGGCTTACCGGGTCCAGTCCGGAGAAAGGTTCATCCAGAATCAAAAACTCCGGCTCATGAATGACCGCACCGATAAACTGTACTTTTTGGGCCATGCCCTTGGACAGTTCCTCTATTTTTCGTTTTTCCATTCCTTTGAGGTCAAACTTTTCTAGATAATCCGATAACCGGGTCCTCGCTTTTTCCTTGGGATAACCCTTCAGTCCCGCAAGGTAAAAGATAATACTTTGAATCGAGACATCTTTGTAAAGACCCCTTTCTTCCGGCAAATATCCGATCTTTTCCAAGGGCAGTCGCTCTTTTTTTCCTCCGAGGAAAAAACTCACTTCCCCTTTATCGGGATAAATCATTCCCATAATATTTCGAATGAGGGTGGACTTTCCTGCGCCATTAGGACCGAGGGTCCCCATAATATCCCCTTTTTCTACATCAAAGGAGATATTTTTGACCACTTCCACGCCTCCAAAGGCTTTGGTTACGTTGGTTATGGATAGTGTGTTTTCCATATGACTTCCTCCTGACAGTTTACTATTTACTGTTAATTATCATTCCTGTTATTGGTTAACTTATCTTACCAAAACTTATGACTAATAGTACAACAACGGGCTGCGACTTAACCCCAAAATCTTTTCTTCACGAATTTACGAACATTAATGGGCACTGCCATCGTTATACGATTCTGTATGCATCTTTTCCCGGTCCCTGCGCTCTTTTATTTTTTTCAGCAGTACAATCAGCATTCCCAGGGAAAGAATCATAATGCCTCCTAAAATCCAATCAGCGTAAATCGGAGGAATAAATAACGAAGTGGCATTCCATCCCATATGCATCAAAATCGGCGCCCAAAGGGATTTTGTGTACTCATAAAGCAAAGCGAGGACGATGCCTCCTAAAAAAGCATATATTCCCTGCAGCCAGTTTAAATGAAAAACGCCGAAGATCACGGCTTGGGAAAAAATTGCCAAGGATAGGGGCAGTCCTTTTTTTAACTGATTATAAATTATTCCCCGATGCATCCCCTCTTCAAACAAAGGTACAACAATAGCTACCGATAAAAATATCAGCAGGAAATTGCCCTCGGCGGGTGCAATGGATTCCATAACCTCCCCGTGACTGGGAAATAAACGATAAATATTGGTTAAGGATATAAGTGCAAACAGAAACAATGAGAAAAAGCTTCCGATTAAAACACTCTTTATAGTTGTCGAAACCTCCATTTTACTAAAGTTTAAGGCTTTAGTAAGGCTTTTCCCCCGAACTTTATACACCACCCAGAAAATAGCCAGGGCAATAAGACTTGCGATAATCAGTAATATGTTGGTATTTCGGGAAAAAAAAGCATCGAAGCCTTCAGGGCTTCCCGCCTCCCCGTACAGTGCACCATAATATATGCCTAAGAGTAATCCGGCAATAATATTAGCCCCAATGTATACGGTAAATGTCCCGACTATTGTTATAAGAATCTGTATTGTCTTTTTCATAATGTCCTCCCCATTACCTTTGATTTCGATGATTTAAATAGTATATGGCCAGCTGGGTACGATCCCTCAACTCCAGTTTGTCCAGTAGTTTGGTTATATAATTTCGAACGGTACCTTCCCCTAAAAAAAGCTCCTCGGATATCTCCCGGTTAGATTTTCCTTCTCCGATCCCCTGTAGGATTTCCATTTCTCGAAGGGTCAATTCCACCTTCATGGGTAAAGGTTCCGGTGTTTTTTTCATATAGTCTGTAAGAGAAGTCATTACCTCTTTTTGGTATACGGTATTTCCTTTAAATACCGAACGGATACTTTCAACGATGCTGTCAGAGGACTGACTCTTTAATATATAACCTTCCGCCCCGTAGCCGATGGCCTCTTTGATATATTCATCTTCTTTAAAGGTGGTTAACAGGATAATCTTCATATTGCCGTGGATTTCCTTGATGGCTTTCGTTGCCTGAACTCCATCCATAATAGGCATCCGAATATCCATTAGCACCACGTCCACACTTTTCTTTTTCAACACATCCAAGGCCTCTTGTCCATTTTTACAGATTTCCACTACTTCCAGGTCTCCCTGTAATTCCAAAAGAATTTTCAAGCTTTCTAGTATTAAACTATCATCATCCACTAACAGTACCCGGATCATTTTTCTCCTCCTCTGCTTATACGAGTCGTTACTTATTTTAGCGATCACTGTTTAAGCGATCACTATTTACGAAGTTTTCTCAATTGGTAGGATCGTCACTACCAGAAAACCATCTTTCCCATCTACAGAAAGATGCCCTCCCAGATTCTCCACCCGCTCCTTCATACCTTTTAAACCCATTCCACGATTGAAGGAGAGGGTTTTACACCCGATCCCGTCATCCTTAATATACATTCGTACCAGTTTTTCCATTACTTCTATTTTAATGATGATATTCTCTGCCCGGGAATACTTTTGAATATTGGTCAAGGCTTCCTTTAAATTGCTTCCAAGAACCTCATATTGCAAACTGGATACCCGGTTGAAATCTCCGAAATGTTCAAAATGAATGCTCCCGTATTCAAAGTCCCGAATGATTTCCTTTAGATACTGCAGACCGCTTTTTTCCTTCGGCCTTAAATTATGTACCGTATTTCGAAGCAGTATCAAGGTATTGGCTAATTTTTCTCTGGCTTGGATAATGGATTTTTTCGACAAGGCCGGATCCTTCTCCAACAGTTTTTCTCCCACCTCCAATTGCATTAATACTCCGGCAATTTCATGGCCGACATTATCATGGATCTCACCGGCAATACGGTTCCGTTCAGCAGCTTCCGTCAGAGCCTGCACCTGCTTGTTGGATCGAATCAAATCCCTCTTTTGCTTTTCCAGTTGATAGCGAAGCCTTCGTTCTTCATCGAAGGATCCTTGCAGTCCCTGCTCCTTTTCCAACAATGTGGAGATTCCGTAGGAGGCAAAGGCGGTTGTGCTGATCAGTAACAGCAAAATCCAAAAACCTTCCAGATCCTCCAAGTAAATTCCCAAAGCCATAGGAATAAGCAGACCCCAAGGTTGTTTTAACTGCACCATATCATATACCCAAAGAGGAAACAATAAAACCATATAGGGAGCAATTGACACCCCATAGAGGAGTAGAAGTAACTGAAGCGCCAATAAACCTTTATGGGCTAGATATTTCTCATAAACCAGCTGAAGCAAAACAAATCCGATCATCAGTAAGGGCACAGGGTTTTCCACAGATTCCGTGGTTACCACCAAACCCAGAAGAATAAACAGATATCCGATTTTAAAACCTTTGCCAAGTTCTTTCATGTTAACCCCTCAGTCCTTGGAAAAAGCCTGAGGATCCAGGCTTTTTCTTTTTTACCATTATATCATTTTTAGTCACTACTGGGCTACATCTTCTCGCTTCCAGGAACCCAGTAAGAAAAACAGAACGGAAAACCCTGCAAGAATCAACATTTCCAACCACAAATCTCCCAGTCCGCTTCCAAAAAGCACTCCATCAATGGCTTTCATTGCCCAGGTTACGGGAATAAACATACCGATATTCTGTAATGTTTCAGGCATAATTTCTATGGGCCAGAAAACGCCACCCAGCATCAGCATGGGTGTGACCATCAGAGTCGTTAAGGTGGTCATTTTATGTTGATCCTTTCCCAAAGAAACCATGGATATGCCCAGGGATATGCTGCTGAGCCCAAATAGAAACAGAATCACGAATAGATTGATCAAGGACGGTCCCATGGGTACACGGAAAACCCCTGCAACAATGGCTAAAATGAGCACAATTTGGATCAGAATCAACAGGGCGAAGCTTAGAATATTTTCAAACATGTACTGCTTAACGGAAAGAGGACTGGTAAGGATCCGTTGAAAGATTTTAGTTTTTCGATCCTTTAAAATCAGAGTGGTGGAACGAATGGAAAAAAACAGAATCCCCATGACTAAAAATCCCATAGCTCCGGCGGTATGTGTCGCGGTCACCCCCGTGGTTTCATAGTTGATTTCAAAATTCCCCTGATCATACCTCTCAACCCCCCGATAAAAGAGATCCTCCTCTCCGCGGGCTTCTCTCGCTAAGCTGTGTATCCCTGAAAGATAGTTTTCAAAGTATAAAACAAAAGGCTGATACCGCTGATTATCCATACTTTCATAGCCTTCCACCCCGGGACCCTCTCCTAAAATTGTTCCTTCCGTATACCCGGAAGGAAAATGAACAGCATAGTCCAGATCCCCGGCCAGCAACATGCCTTGCATTTCTTCCACCGGTACATCCCGAAGGGTAAAGTGCGTTTCCAGGTTCTCATAAATTCTTTCCGTCAGGGCCGTCCCATCTCCATCATGGATTCCAACCCGAATACCTACCCCTCCCGAGGTATTCGCTACAAAATAGAGTGAGATAAATACCACGGGAACCAAAATCATGGTAATCAAACTGGCTTTATCCCGTAAAATTCTTTTAATATTGCTGTTAAAAATCTTCACGGACTTTCCTCCTTCCCTGATAAAAACCGATGACTAAAAATACGAGACTAATGGCCAACAAACGAAGGATGGATTCCCCAATGACTCCAGCGGATCCTCCGTATACCACATTAAATATTCCCTGTTGGGCATGATAATTCGGGCTGAGACTTCTTAGGATTCTAAATAGGGAACTTTCCATCTCTAAGGGGAAAAACCCTCCCGCCACAAAGGTGGAAATGATCACAAATCCATTGATGATCGTAGCCGATGTATTTTCCGACGGTGCCAACAATCCAATGGCAATACCGATGCTGATGGCCACAAAGGATAGCATGACACTAATGACGAAAATCGGCCATAAGCTGTCTCCCCATTGTACTCCATAGACCCATTTGGTAAAGAATATGATAATGAGTATCTGAAGAATAAAGGTGCCGAAGACGCCGATACTCTTTCCTACAAAGTAATTGATCTTTCCAATGGGGGCCGTGTAAATTCTGGTTTTCATCGGAGTGAAAAGATCCTCTGTAAGACTCTGGGCTCCGGAAAAAATTCCCCACATGATGAACATCACAAGCATGGTGACTGCGTAGTAATCCAGACCGGTAATTTGCTCTTCCCGACCATCCAGTGTGTTCCGGGTAATAAGAGAATCCCTGGGGTTTCCTTCCGCTCCTTCACCCATAATCCCTGAAGCAGGATCCGAAGAGTCTCCTTCCATGTCGCTAAAAGATATATCTTCCATAGCCATTAAGGCCATCATTAGATTTCCACCCTGAGTGTAGCTGCGAACAATATTGTTTACGATGGAAGGCAGTAACTCGGAGAGTCCTGCATCGCGAATTTCTATGGTTCCTATTTCTCCCCGGGAAATGTTTTCTGAATAGTCCTCGGGCAGGTATATAAATGACAGGGTTTCCCGTTGATCCACAAGGGCTAAACCCTGGTCATAGGAATCAACCGGAACAATTCTAAGCCACTGCTCAATTTCCTCCTCTTCCAAAAAAACTTCGAAGGCTTCTCCCCAAGGCCCTGAATCTTCACTGAAATAAGCTACGGGAATATCCCCTAATTGACCGGCACTAAAATTTCCCTGAAGAGCGGTACCTAAAATAACAATCAATAAAAGAGGCAAAAAAATGCTGGTCAGTAACTCCTGTTTATCCCGAATTCGTCGTAAAAAAGTAACTTTTGCAATATTTCCAAGCTTCATTTTTCTCCCTCCTTCTTAACCGTCCCGAAGGCTTTTTCCCGTTAGGGTTAAAAATACCTGTTCCAAATTCGGCTCTTTTACCGTTACCCCTCTTAGGGTGTATCCCTGGTCGGTAATGATTTTTACAATTTCACCAATGGGTGAATCCCCTTTTTTCCAACGGACTGAAAGATGATCTTCCGAAAGGGAGATGTTATTTACCGACGGGATTTTCTCAATTGCTTCCTGCAATTCAAGTCCCGGTTTCTCTACGGTAAAGCTGCCCCGTTCTTCAAAGTCAATCAGTTCTTTTAACTCCTTGTTGGTTCCCAGAGCAATAATTCGCCCCTTATCCATTATACCGATATTTGAAGCGATTCCTTCCACTTCTTCCATGTAATGGCTGGTGTAGATGATGGTAATGCCCCGTTGATTTAAAATTCGTACGGACTCCAGTATCTGGTTTCGGGACTGGGGGTCAATCCCCACGGTGGGTTCATCCATTATTACCAGTTTCGGCTGATGTACAATGGCCATGGCAATGTTTAACCGTCGCTTCATTCCTCCGGAGAATTTTTTCGGAAACTGTTTTTTTCGATCCGACAGACCGACAAAGGCTAACGCTTCCTCCACTTTTTCTTTTTTGTCCCTCCCTTTCAGTCCGTAAAGCCCGGCAAACAAGTCTACGTTTTCATAGGCGGTTAAATCTTCATAGATGGCCAGTTCCTGAGGTACTACACCCACATCCTTTTTAATCTGGTCATAGTAGGTGTTAAGATTCTTC
Source organism: Clostridiaceae bacterium (assembly GCA_003553525.1). Taxonomy (GTDB): domain Bacteria; phylum Bacillota; class Clostridia; order Peptostreptococcales; family T1SED10-28; genus Isachenkonia. The sequence goes on along the minus strand of PWEO01000025.1, from coordinate 1,280 downwards.
TCAAATAATTGTATTTCTCCCCCCTGCACCTTGGTAAGACCTAACATACTGTTGATCAGTGTGGTCTTTCCCGCTCCGTTGGGCCCCAGCAATCCGAAAATTTCTCCCGGTACTATTTTTAAGCTTAAATGATCTATAGCAAGATCTTCACCGTAGCGTTTAACCAAATCTTGAATTTGTACAGTCATAAACTTATCCTCCTTCGTCTTTTTTATAGGTTACCATTATTTTACGCTGTAACTAAGAGTTAAGATAGTGTGCTCTGTCACCACTGGATATGACATTTGTCACTTTCTTAAGACGAAGCTAAGAGGGCATAAAAAAACCCGGAACCAGGTCCGGGGTTGTATCTGCTTAGATTCTACATTATTTTAAAATTTATGCTTTTTTTGTTAATGTATGTTTTTTCTTCTTATCCCTTCGTATATTTCTCCGAGTAATCCGACAGCTCCTGGGCAAGTACTGCCAGTTCCCCACTGGCGGAGCCGATTTCTTTAATAACGGTGTACTGCTGATCCACATCGCCCCCCATTTGTTCTAAATGATTTTGAACGTCTAGAATCGCTTTTTTCATTCCTTCCAGCTTTTCCGCAATCAATACTCCGGATTGTGCGCTGTTGGTGGATAACTTTCGTATTTCCTCCGCCACAACGGCAAAACCTTTACCCGCTTCTCCCGCACGGGCACTTTCAATAGAGGCATTCAATCCCAACAGATTACTTTGCTTGGCAATTTCCTGAATAATATTTAGTATTTTATCCGTTTCCTTGGCCTGATCCAGCATATCTTTTGAAGTGGCGGATAACTGATCTCCCACTTTCAGTATGCTTTCGGTCCGAACCCGAAGATCCTCTAAGGAAGCGGTCAGTTCCTCGGAAGATGCCCCCAACGTTCCGGCGGTGGAGGAAATGAACTCCTGAAACTCAACACTTTCAATAGTTACCACGCAACCAATGGCATTATCCTTTTCATCCAGGATGGGATAAGCAATCGCTAAATAAGGAATTTCCCAAGGAGACTCCTCTTTACTCTTATGGCTGATAATTTTTCGTTTTTCTTCCATGCACCGATAAGCTGCGGTTTCTCTCGGCAAGCTGTCTCCCACGTTTAATTTAAAATCAATGGTTTTCCCAGGGTGATATGCCAAATAGGAATTACGATCCGTTACGGCAATTCCAATATCAATGGACACGATTTCCTGAAAAATTTCTGCGGTCTTGGCAAGGCTATGTAGCTTTTCTTCTCTGTTCAATTATAAAACCTCCTTGGATTTCCCATGG
>PWEO01000089.1 GCA_003553525.1 Clostridiaceae bacterium | reverse complement strand
TTCTTCAATAATATTAAACCTAATGTTAGCGTCCGAGAAATTCTCGACACGGCAAGGAGGGGATAGCATATGAAAAAAAATAGACTTCTTAAGATGAAGAATATTTTTTTCGTCCTTCTTGTTATTATATTAACAATAACCCTGCTTTTGATTTATTCCCCTATCGAGATCGTTGCCATAAGAGGCAATTCAATGAATCCTACATTATCTTGTGGGGACCGTGTAATTGTAATCACTACTGAAAAAGCAATAGAAAATATAGAATACAAGAATATAGTGATTTTCACGCCCCCCAAAGATCCCTCTCAAAAATTTGTAAAAAGAGTCATCGCCATGGAAAAAGAGGAGTATGTATTAAAAGAGGGAGGCTTAGTTATTGATGGGATAGATTACTGCGAAGAGTATATTGCCTGTTCAGATTATCCCGTCGGAAATAGTGCTTTAAGCAGTGGAGTTGTTCCTGAAAATAAGGTATACTTATTAGGGGACAATCGTATTTCGAGTAATGATAGCAGATGGTTTGGTTATGTCTGTAGCACCTGCGTCCAAGGTAAAGTTTTAGCCAAGGTTTGGCCGCTAAGTGAAATAGAATGGTTTAATAATTAAGCGGATTTTATTAATTTTTAAGGTAGGGTAGTAACTATATGAGTATTTCATTTGAGAAACTAAAAGTAGAAGCACAAATTCAAGGTTTTCCCATTGTTGGAGTTGTAAAACCCCAGTATTTTATGGATTTAAAGGAAAGACTGGATCGATTTGTAAACGAAGGATATCACTTTGCATTTAATAATCAAGATATAGAAGAAAAGTGTAACCCTTTTAAAACAATGGAAAATTGTAAGTCTATCATTGTTTTAGGTTTACCTTATTTTGTCGAGCCCTTGCAAGATACAAATAAAAATACCGGGGGTGTAATTTTCCGAGGCGAGCTTGCGAGAACTGCTTGGGGGGAAGACTATCATCGGGTCTTCCATAGAAATATGAAAAACCTTGGATTATCTTTGGAAAAGCTTTGTTCCAACATCGCTTATCAATCCTATGTAGATACCGGTCCTTTGGTAGATCGATATTTGGCGGCAAAAGCTAATTTAGGCTCCTATGGCTACAATAACCTCTTTTACCATCCAAAATACGGATCTTTCGTATTTTATGGATACATGCTTATTAACCAAGAGGTGGAGGGCTTAAAATATTTAAAGCCAGAAATAGTAAGTAAGACCCTATCACTATGTAAAGATTGTAAACTCTGTATCAAGTCTTGTCCTGGGGAAGCTATTGAAAGCCCCTATCGTTTGAATGCTACCCGCTGTATAAGTGGGATTTTACAAAGCAAAGGCATTATGCCTGACGAAAATAAAACTCGAATAGGTAATCGGATTTACGGGTGTGATGAGTGTCAAAATGTATGTCCATATAATGCAGAGTTGGAGTATTCTCCTGTATCATCCTTCATACCTACAACTCTCCCGGAAAATCCTGATTTAATCAAGCTTTTGAACTTAACCAATAAAGAGTTCAAAGAGATCTATGGCAATAATGCCAGCGCTTGGAGAGGGGCAAGAGTATTAAAAAGAAATGCATTAATCGTACTGGGGAATTTAGAAGATCCTGAAGCTATTCCTTATATACGCCCCTTTCTAAAAGATGAGCGTGATGACTTGAGAGATGCGGCTCAATGGACCTTAAGTAAGCTTGAAAACATAGATAAGAAATAATTTTAATTTTACAACTTTTTTAAAAAATGAGGAGAAATCCTCTTTTTTGTTGTATGATGTAGAGAAGGACAATGTTTTATCAATACTTTATATATATAATAAATTGTTGTATAGAGTATATTTCTTCAACATAATGGATTTCAAGGAAAATTAATATTTTATGAGGAGGATGTTTATGAGTGAATTAATGAATGTAGTTATTAAGGAAAAAGCGGAAAGAGGTGCGGTATTTGCCACTAAGGGGAAACCGGAGCCGGAAAGTAACGAAGTACTGGTGAAGATCCATGCCACTTCTATTTGCGGAACCGATGCCCATATTTACAACTGGGACCAGTGGTCTCAAGGGCGTATCAAACCCCCTTATGTGATGGGTCATGAGTTTGCCGGGGAAGTCGTGAAAATTGGTAAAGATGTTAAATCTATTAAGTTGGGAGATATCGTTTCTGCGGAAACCCATATAGTCTGTGAAGTTTGTGAGTTTTGCAAGACCGGTCAAGCTCATATTTGTAAAGATACAAAGATTTTAGGAGTAGATGTGGACGGAACCTATGCAGAATATGTTGCAATTCCTGAAGCTAATGCTTGGATAAACCCCAAGGGTATCGATCCGGCATACTTAGCCGTCCAAGAGCCACTTGGTAATGCTGTACACACGATTATGGAGGGCGATATCGTAGGGAAATCCATTGCAATAGTAGGTTGCGGGCCCATTGGTATTATGTCGGTTGCAGTTGCAAAAGCGGTAGGAGCTTCAAAGGTAATTGCAATAGAGGTTAATGAATATCGCCTGAACTTAGCAAAGAAGATTGGGGCGGACGTTATTATAAACCCTATGGAAGAAGATCCTATTCAACGAGTGTTGAACGAAACCGATGGTTTAGGTGTGGATATCGTAGCAGAAATGTCGGGTAATGCAAAAGCCATTGACCAAGCTTTGAAATACTTGAAACTCGGAGGAAGAATGTCCATGCTCGGAATTCCTAACGACAAAATATCTTTAGATGTAGCAAATGATATAGTGTTTAAAGGAATTACCATTCAGGGAATAGCCGGACGAAAAATGTACAAAACCTGGTATCAGGTTAAGGGATTGATCGAATCCGGGAATTTGAATCTGGAGCCAATTATTACTCATCGATTACCTATGGAAGACTATGAAAAAGGCTTTGAATTGATGGAATCAGGAAATTGTGGTAAAGTCGTATTATACCCGGATTCTTCCATACTGGAAAAACATAAGAAGTAAGTATTGGTGGGTATATAGTAATAACGTAAAAGCAATTCAACATTTTAACAGCGATAGAATAAAATAACCTTGCATTAAAGAAAAACCTGTATCGAAAAAAACAAAATATACCGGTTTCATCAATAAAGGAGGCTTATTAATGTCAAATGTACATGAATTACAGTTTATTAAAGACCAAATTGAAGGTCTAAAGAAAGATGGAGTGTATCGCACATTACCAGTTTTAGAAGGCCCTAATGAATCGGATATCCTTCTGAACGGAAAAAAGGTAATTAACCTGTCTTCTAATAACTACCTAGGGTTTGCTAACCACCCAAAATTGAAAGAAGCAGCGATCCAAGGGATCCAAAAATACGGGGTAGGTTCCGGAGCTGTTCGAACCATCGTGGGAAACATGGACATTCATGAAGAATTAGAAAAAACGCTGGCAGAATTTAAGAGGGAAGAAGCCGTAATGGTTTATCAGTCGGGATTTAATTGTAACGCCGGGACTATTCAAGCGATCACCGGAAAAGGAGATTTAATCATTTCCGATGAATTAAATCATGCAAGCATCATAGACGGAGCTAGACTTAGCCGTGCAGACAAGACGGTTTATAAACATGCTGACATGGCGGATTTGGAAAGGATTTTAAAAGAAAAAAGAGATCAATACACCAATGTGCTAATAATTACAGACGGTGTATTCAGTATGGATGGTGACATTGCACCGCTACCGGAAATTGTTGAGTTGGCAGAAGAATATAAAGCTATGACTTATGTAGATGATGCCCATGGTTCAGGAGTCTTAGGGGAGAGCGGTCGAGGCACAGTTGACCACTTTGGACTTCATGGTCGAGTGGACTTTACAATAGGTACTCTTTCGAAGGCCATTGGGGTTGTAGGTGGTTACGTGGCAGGAAGTAATACCATGAAAGAGTGGTTAAGTCATCGTGGAAGACCTATTCTTTTTAGTACATCTTTACCTCCGGCTGCGGTTTGCGCTATTTCAGAAGCGGTAAAGCTTTTGATGAGTACCACGGAATTTACTGACAAACTATGGGAAAATGGTCGGTACTTTAAGGACCGGATGAAGGAAGCCGGATTCGATATTGGAAATAGCGGAACGCCAATCACGCCGGTAATGGTGGGAGAAGAAGAGGCTACCATGAAATTTAGCAAGAAATTATTGGAAAATGGCATTTTTGTATCGGGAATCGTATTTCCCACTGTACCAAAGGGTATGGGAAGACTACGGTGCATGGTAACTGCCGGGCATACAAAAGAACAGTTGGACCAAGCGGTAGAAACCTTTGTTTCTGTTGGGAAAGAAATGGGAATTGTTTAAAATCCAAATATATGCTACCATGAATACTAAAATTTTGAAGGAACAGCGATCAACCATAACATCAGTAACGGATTGATCAAATGAAAGGAAACTAAGGCCGGCATATTGCCGGCTTTTTTATTGTTTTAAAAGGAAATGAACAACAAAGGTTTTCATTTTACTAATAATTCATTATAATAGAGGGTAGATAAAAACGATGAGGTGGTTTAATGATCGTAGGAATTTGTAATATTCAACTAATTATGTTTGAAAATCACTCCTTGAAAGAAAAACGACATTTGATTAAAAGTATCATCGAAAAAATAAAATATCGGTACAATGTTTCTATTGCTGAGGTTGGAGATCAGGATAAATGGCAAAGATCTGAGATTGGAATCGCCTGTGTTAGCAATAATAAAAAACATGTAGACGAAGTTTTACAAAAGGTCATCGGTTATATTGATCGTGACGGTCGATTTGACATGGAGATCTTACATTATGAAATTTTCTAGAGGGTGGATGATATGAGAAAATACAAACTGAATAAGAGTGAGATCGATACTGTATTGAAAATACTTAAAAGTAATTATCCCGATGCAAAAAGCGAGTTGAATTTTAATAATCCCTTCGAGCTGCTGATTGCAACAATTATGGCGGCCCAGTCTACGGACCGGCAAGTGAATATTGTTACTAAAAAACTTTTCGACTTATATCCCGGTCCTGAGGATATTATAAAGCTTACGGAAGAGGAGTTAGGTGAAATTATAAAAAGCAGTGGATTTTATCGAAATAAAAGCAAAAATATTTTAAAGACCTGTGAGATGCTTTTAAATGAATATGATGGAAAAGTTCCGGAAAATAGGGAAGATCTGGTAAAACTTCCGGGTGTAGGGAGGAAAACCGCCAATGTGGTCATCAGTAATGTTTTCGGACAGGAGGCTATTGCAGTAGATACCCATGTTTTTAGGGTAACTAATCGCATAGGGATTGTAAAAGCTAAGACTGTGGAGGATACTGAGAAGGAATTAATGAAAAAAATTCCGAAGCATTTATGGTCCAAATCCCATCACTGGTTTATTCTGCACGGCAGAAGGGTCTGTAAAGCCCGCAAACCCCTTTGTGAGATATGTGAAATTCGACAGTACTGCATTTATAATCGAAAACTTCGTAGTGAATCTTAAATTGAAAGGAGCTCAAGATGGAAAAAGAACTGAATCCCTATAATATAATTTTCGCATTAGATATTGGAACTAACAGTGTGGTAGGCATTCTCGGAATAGCAGACAATCAGAGTTTTACTATCACTCATTCAGTCATAAGATATCACAGAAAAAGGGCCATGGTTGACGGACAAATCCATGATATCCCCAGGGTATTGGAAATTGTTAATGAAGTGAAAGCGCAGCTGGAACAGGAGGTCGGTTTTTCCCTTAAACAAGTATCCATTGCAGCAGCAGGTAGAGCCCTAAGAACTTTGAAAATATCTCAAAATATCTCACTTAATCATAATAAAGAAATCACAAGAGATCAAATTAAAGTTTTGGAATTTGAAAGCCTTAAAAAGGCCTATGAAGAGATGAATTCTATTCAAGAGAACAAGACAAAGTACTTTTGTGTGGGGCACTCTTTAACGAAATTCCTGCTTGATGATATGGAAATAAGCAATCCCATAGGACAAAAAGGGAAGGATTTAACTGGACAAATTATTGCTACCTTTCTACCGGAAATTGTTGTGGAAAGTTTACATACCGTTATGGCAAAGGCAGGCCTGGAAGTAGATTACATGACTTTGGAGCCCATTGCAGCCCTTGACATTATTGTGCCGGAAAATATAAGGTTGTTGAACATTGCTCTAGTGGACATTGGGGCCGGTACTTCTGATATTGCCATTACCAAAGAGGGAACCGTAATTGGGTATGGAATGACCAGTGTAGCAGGAGATGAGATTACAGAGGAAATCGCAAAAGCTTTTCTTCTTGGATTTGACCAAGCAGAGACATTAAAATGCAAGTTGTCTCAAGAGGAGGAGCATGTTGTGACGAATATATTAGGCGAAACCCTTAAACTTTCCACGAAGGAAGTAGTTGAGAAAGTTCAAGAAAGTATTAACTTGATTTCTGAAAAAATCTCTGATGAGATTATCGAGATTAATGGAAAAACCACAAGTGCCGTATTTCTCGTCGGCGGCGGAAGTCAAATTCCTGGGATTTCAAAAGGAATTTCTCACTTTCTTAAAATTCCTGAGAATCGAGTGGTTATGAAGACTATTGAGGATGTTGAAGGATGTACTATTAATACAAAAAATTTGCACGGACCGGAAGCCATTACCCCTCTTGGAATTTTCAATAAATCCATTAAAGATCAACGAGAGGATTTTATTGAAGTCATTGTTAATCGCAAAAAATATAAAATGTTTCAACGGAACAATCTTAAAATTGGAGATGCTTTAGCCCTAGCAAAGATAAACCCCAGAGATTTAATACCAAAGGATTTTAATGAGAGATCCATTACTGTAGACAATGAGTCTAAAAGAATTTTTTCTCCCGGGGAACAAAAGGCCTTCATATACTTAAACGGTAAAATCGCAGGAATTGATAACGCCATAAAGAACGGTGATGAAATTAATATGGAACCTCTTTTTGCTAAAGGAGGAATCAAATATTCGTTAAAAGATTTGCTTCCTTCTAAGTGGCAGAAAAATTATAGTTATTATATCAATGACCAGCGTAAGACATTAAATACATTGGTTAAGGATGAGGATAAGATTGTTTTATATAAGGAAAAGAAAGATGTTATCATTGATGATCAATTGGAATGCCATAAAGAATGCAATAGCAAAGAAAGAAGTACTGAAAGCAAAGGAAAAAGTGCTGAAGAAACAAACAAAAGTGTGGTGAGTAAAGAAGCAGCGATGGATAACCGAAAAACAGTAAGGTTGCATGTGAACCAAACCCCGGTGGAGATTCCTTCGAAAAAAGGTTCCATAATATTTACAGATATTTTCAACTATATTGATTTTGAAAGAAAGAAAGCTAAAGGAAAACTGGTAATGACCTTAAATGGTAGAAGAGCAGGTTTTGTAGATGTATTAAAAGAAGGAGATCATATAGAAATATATTGGATATAAAAAGTTTGGAGGACTATTAATGGATATGAGATTATTTAATAAAGAAGTGGAGTGTGCCGTATGCAAAAACCATTTCACAACACAAAAGACCAGAAACCGAAGACTTAAGGTCCTAAAACGCCATGAAGATTTTTATGTAGAGTATGAAGATATAAGCCCCATGCATTATCATGTTTGGGTATGCCCTGAGTGCGGCTATAGTGCTACGGAGTCGGAATTCTATAATATAAAAAAACAAGAAATCCCTATTATTAAAGAAGCTATCTCATCGAAATGGACAAAGAAAAGTTACGGAGGAAATCGATCCCTTTCCGAGGTAGAAAACACCTATAAACTAGCCTTAGCAATTGCTACAATACTAAAAAAAAGCAAAGGCTACATTGGCGGCCTTTGCTTAAAGTTAGCTTGGACCTATCGTGAAATGGGTTCAGAAAAAGAAGGGGTTTTTCTCAAAAATGCAATTATTGCATTTACCGAAGCCTATGAGACTGAGGTTATGCCAATTGATACCATTGAAGAAGTACCTATGACCTACTTGATTGGAGAATTGAATCGAGAATTGGGCAATTACCAACAGGCGATTCATTGGTATGGAAAAGTCGTGGATCATTCGGATATTAAGTATTATCGACACCTTAAAATAAAAGCTAGAGAACAATGGCGAATTGCAAAGGAAGCATATAATAAAAAAAGAAAGGCTTCCCAGGAAAAGCATTAGGAAAGGACCTTTCTTCTTTAGTTAATCTACTCGTGCATGGGAATCGGTTGCAGTGGGAGTAGTTAAGATTTTTGAGTACAGTCAGGACAGCGTCCGTAAAAATTCAATTGTTGTTTTTCAATGTTGTAGCCTGAAAGAGCTTCTACTTCTTGGCAAAGATCTGCAAACGGATGTTCATCCAGGTCTTCCACCTTTTCACAGTTTGAACAGATAAGATGAGGATGGGGTTTGGAGTTACCATCGTAGCGAAAGCTGTTTTCCTCTACATTTATGGCTTGGATCAACCCGAGGGATACAAATAATTCTAGAGATTTGTAAACCGTTGCTAAACTAATGGTGGGGTATTTTGGCGAAAGCTGCTTGTAGATCGCTTCGGCATTGGGATGAGCTTTTGTGTTCTTCAGGGTTTCGTAAATGGCAATTCGTTGAAGGGTTACCTTGCATTCGTTTTCTTTCAGAGTTGCAATTAATCGATTCATTTTTAAACCACCTTTTTAATATAAACGTACACGAAAACTATTCTTTATAATCAGTATAAAACAATGTGAAAGCTTTGTCAATCTAGATGATAAAGTATATTAAAAGAATATGATTTTGATTATAATTCAAGGTATTCATGACAAGATAAAATAAGGGGTGGCCGAGTGGAAATGGTAACTTTGCAAAAATGTGATCAGTACCAATATGAAGAAATAAAAAAAGCCTTAAAACAAAACATAGATCATTTAGGAGGACTTTCGAAATACGTTACTCCAAATGAAAAAGTGCTGTTAAAAATAAATCTTTTAATGAAAAAAAATCCAGAAGAAGGAGTTACAACCCATCCAACTTTTGTCCAAGCCCTAGGGGACATACTGAGAGATCATGGATGTACAGTGATTATAGCGGACAGTCCAGGAGGTCCTTTTAATAAAACCTTGTTAAAAGGGGTTTACAAAGCCTGTGGGATCGAAAAAATAGCGACGGATAGTGGCTTTAGACTAAATTACAACACTAAAGAAACAATCAGCGAATTTCCGAATGGAACAATATTAACACAAATTACTGCAATGGAAGTCCTGGACGAAGTGGATAAAATTATTTCCGTTTCCAAGTTAAAAACTCATGGAATGATGAAATTTACCGGAGCTGTAAAGAATATGTATGGAATTATTCCAGGACTGATCAAAGCAGAATATCATTTTAAATATCCTGAGTTGAAAAATTTTTCAAATATGTTAGTTGATATATGCAGTTATAAGACTCCGGTACTATCGTTTATGGACGGTATTGTGGGAATGGAAGGAGATGGGCCTTCTTCTGGGGATCTTCGTAAAATAGGGGCTGTAATTGCTTCCTCAAGCCCTTATGCGTTGGACGTCATTGCATGTCGGTTAGTAAATATTGATCCCTTGGAAGTTCCGACCATTCAAAGAAGTATTGAAAGAAAACTTGTTCCTAAAGATTTTTCAGAAATTATTCTTCGGGGAAGATCCTTAGAGGACTTTTCGTTAGAACCTTTTAAAACACCGGAAATTACCGATATAAATTTTGTAAATGGAAGAGTTCCTAAGTTTTTAGAAGGCCCTCTTAATAGTTTATTATTACCAAAACCGACTTTTGATCATAAGCAGTGTATTTCCTGTGGAGACTGTGGTAAAGTTTGTCCGGCCCAAGTCATTATGTTTAAAAATAAAAAACCCTATGCAGATTTAAAGAATTGCATAAGGTGTTTTTGCTGCCAGGAGCTATGTCCGGTAAAAGCCGTCCATGTGAAGCATTCTTTATTGAAAAGATTTTTTTAATGTGAAGCATTAATCCTGCAAACTATAGGTTTCCATAGAATGGGCTACACTTTCGAACTTATCGGGGACACTGCATTGCTCTTTGAATTTTTTTGTAATTTTGTAATGCTCACGAAAGTGTAGAGGAAACATTTTCTTCGGTTGTATCTCTTTTAAAAATGCGTTGGCGGCTAACTGATAGAATTCTTTCAGTCGGGGATCGACGGGAACGAAAGCGATATCAAGAATTACTTTTCTTTGAACTATATAATCTTTTAATTTTTGAAGTTCTTCTAAAAAGTCTTTCTTCTCTTGTAATTGCTCATCCGGGGTGAAATGACTCCAGTGCCACCAGTTTAAATCACCGCTATGGAAAATCAGTGCATCGCAGGAATTGTCTTTAATCAGGTAAGAAACTCCCAGGTCTGTTGAACCGAAGGTTGTAATACTTAAACCACCTACGTTAAAGCTTTGATAAGGACGACATAGCGTAGTGTTTGGATGGCTATTTTTATAACTTACCAAGTCTTCGCTTAGGATATAGCGGGTGTTGCTTTTCGAACTTTGGTATGGAGGATCAAAAATTTCATCCGTAAAATGATCTGCGTGACCATGGGTAACAAAGTAATAGAAATCTTTGTGAGCTTGTTGTTTAAGGTAAACGAGTAATTCTTTCTTATTCAGAGCATCTTTTTCATAGTAGTAGTCGATGATCAATAGGTTCTTCTCCGTTTCTACGATTACACCGCTATGGAAAATATGTGTGACCTTCAATTTATTGTACTGGTTATAGGATTTCAATTTCAAAAACCACCTTTCCATAAATATATTATAAACTACAATTGTTCATACCCGAATTGTGAATTTTTATAGTTTTATTATCTTGAAATTTTTTGGTATATTATTATAAGTAAAGTTCAAGTAAATTAAAAGGAGATGCAACATGTCGCTAAACATCGTGCTATTAGAACCAGAAATTCCTCAAAACACAGGAAATATTGCCAGAACTTGTGTGGTGACCGATACAATACTGCACATTATCGGACCCATTAAATTTTCTTTAAGTGAAAAAGCGGTAAAAAGAGCAGGGCTTGACTATTGGAGTTCTTTAAAGCTTCATTATTATAATAACTATCAAGAATTTTTAGACCAACATTATGATAAAACTGTTTTTTATGCAACGACAAAAACACACCGACTATATTGTGATGTGAACTATAAAAGCTATAAAGAGGTTTTCATAATGTTCGGGAAAGAAAGCAAAGGGATACCAGAGAAAATATTAAAGGAGCATCGGGAAACCAATATTACCATTCCCATGATGCAAATTGAAAATGCAAGGTCTTTAAATCTATCCAATGCTTGCGCCGTTGTAATTTATGAGGTGTTAAGACAATGGGATTTTCCTCATATGTCTAAAAGTGATTCCGAATTTTAATGGCTGTATAGAAAAATTTAATGGAAAATGAAACTTCGTTAAAAAAATATTAAATATTTACTAAAATATATTGCTCTTTTAAAATATCTATAATATAATGTCATTAAAGTAACAATTTCATAGCAGAACACTGGATGAAGAGTGTGGGAGAGACCCGGAGCGTTAATACCCGGGCGCCGAAGGAACAAACTAAAAAAGCCCATTTTTTAGTGAATCTCTCAGGCAAAAGGACCGTACTTGGACAGTTCTCTGGAAAGCACGAAAAGTGCACCGAAGGAGCAAAGCCCAAAGAACTTTTGGGAATAAACTCTCAGGTAAATCATACAGAGTAGATTATGCAACCGGGAGTTGTCATAACTGCTCTGTTTTTGTTTGCTTAAATTGAAAGAAAATTCTCGCATGGGGAAAAATGGAGGGTCATTATGGACCATATTCTTATTACCAACAATCCTTTAGTAAAAGATAAATATCAAGACAGAACGGCACTTGTTTTTCTTGAGAAGAGCTACTTGGAAGTTTTGTGTTATGCCAGGGGTGAAATCCATAAAGGTCATGAACTCTTGACCCATCCTCTTTCAGGAAGTATCAAACCCAATGAGACCCCGTATAAAAGCTTGTTGGTTACAAACAAGCCTAAAGCATTAGATTACCGATCCGTTACTATGATTGAAGATAGTATTGAAACCACGAAGAAATTTTTCTCGATTCGGGACCGAACCCAAGGGCTTCGGAAGGATTTATTAGCAGATTTTCAGGAAATTGATTATCATTTGATTAAAGGAGCACTAGAATCAGCTAACAAGTAGATTTATCAAGCACATGCTTGAGTATATAAATATTAAAACTAAATCAAGGGGTGAAATTATGGAAAAAATTTACGACGTCATTATTATCGGAGCAGGACCATCAGGTTTAACGGCTGGACTATATGCAGCTCGGGACAGAATGTCCACCTTAGTATTGGAAAAAGATTCGCCTGGGGGACAAATTGCCACAACTGATGAGGTTGCCAACTATCCCGGCTCAATTGAAAATGCCACCGGGCCGGACCTGGTTGCAAGAATGGTAGCCCAGTGCAAAGAGTTTGGTGCAGAAATCGAAAAAGACAACATTAAGGAAGTAAAATTGGAAGACAAGATTAAAGTGCTTACGGGAGATAAAGGAACCTACAAGGCCAAATCGGTTATTATTGCAACCGGCGCTTCTCCAAGAAAAATCGGGGCTCCCGGTGAAGATGAGTTAACCGGTAAAGGTGTTTCCTACTGTGCAACTTGTGATGCCGATTTTTTCAGTGATTTCGAAGTATTTGTAATCGGTGGAGGAGATTCTGCAGTAGAAGAAGCGATTCACTTATCAAAATTTGCGCGAAAAGTTACCATTGTACATCGTCGAGATGAACTTAAAGCGGCGAAGTCGATACAGGAAAAAGCATTTAAGAATAAAAAAATCCACTTTATCTGGAATTCTCAGGTAAAAGAAATTAAAGGGGACGGTATGGTAGAATCCTTAGTACTAGAAAATCTCAACTCCGGAGAAGTAACCGAACACCATGCGGATGAGGAAGATGGAACTTTTGGAATCTTTGTGTTTGTAGGGTATATACCTCAAACGGAACTGTTTAAAGAAAAATTAAACTTATCAAAAGCCGGTTATATTATCACTAATGATAATATGCATACTGACTTACCAGGAGTTTTCGCGGCGGGAGATGTTCGGGAAAAGACCCTAAGGCAAGTAGCAACAGCCGTTGGAGACGGAGCAATAGCCGCTATTCAAGCAGAAAAATATATAGAACATGCTTTTGAAGAGTAACCGAGGTTATATTTCACCAATGAGTGATTAATATAATAAATAATAGTATTTTAGAATTTGACCTTTTAAGGAGGTGAATTAAATGCTAGCTGTAGATAAGAGTAATTTCGAAGAAGAAGTATTACAAGAAGAAAAAGCAGTTTTAGTTGATTTCTGGAGTGAAGGTTGTGAACCATGCAAAGCTTTAATGCCGGATATCGAAGCGTTAGAAGAAGTTTATGGAGAACAAATCAAATTTGTTAAGCTTGACACCACAAAAGCCAGAAGACTGGCTATTAAACAAAAAGTTTTAGGACTACCTACCATCGCCATTTATCAAGGTGGAGAAAAAAAAGAAGAAGTAACGAAGGAACAAGCTTCAAAGGAAAATGTAGAAGCCATGATTAAAAAGTTTGTGTAGAGGTTAGCAGGCCTGTTAAGAGCTGTCTTCCGGGCCTGTAATTAAAAAGGGAGGTGAAGGTTTTGAAGCTGAAGTTAGGCAAAATTTTTATTGATGATGTGAAGTTTGGAGAGGTTACAAAGGTTGAAAACAAGACCCTTTTTGTTAACAAAGAGGAGATGTTGGAGGCCATCGGCGGTGACGAGCATATTGAGTCTATTGAAATTGACATTACTCATCCCGGAGATGAAGTGCGTATTACACCGGTAAAAGATGTGATTGAACCTCGGGTAAAAGTTGATGGACCGGGAGGGATTTTTCCGGGAATGTTAAGTAAAGTGCAAACTGTAGGAAGCGGTACAACCCACGCACTGAAAAATGTAGCAGTGGTAACTGCCGGAAAGATCGTAGGATTTCAAGAAGGGATCATCGATATGTCCGGTCCAGGAGCAGAGTACACTCCATTTTCAAAAACCCATAATATTGTGGTAGTGGCACATCCTATCGAAGGGGTTAAGCAATATGATCACGAATCTGCAGTACGAATGATCGGATTTAAAGCTGCCCGATATCTAGGGGAAGTTGCAAGAGAACTTGAGGCTGATGAAATTCAAGAATATGAAACGGAACCATTATTAGACTCTGTAAAGAAATATCCTGATCTGCCGAAAATCGGATATGTGTATATGCTTCAGACGCAAGGTCTTCTTCATGATACTTATGTATATGGAGTGGACGCGAAAAAGATCGTACCGACGCTTTTATATCCGACTGAGATTATGGACGGCGCTATTGTAAGTGGTAACTGTGTTTCAGCTTGTGATAAGAATCCGACCTACGTACACTTAAACAATGGGATTATAGAAGATCTATATGAAAAACACGGAAAAGAGATCAACTTTGTAGGTGTAATCATAACAAATGAAAATGTATATCTTGCAGATAAGGAGCGATCCTCAGACTGGACTGCGAAGCTTACGGAATTCTTAGGACTGGACGGAGTAATCGTTTCCCAGGAAGGATTCGGAAATCCGGATACAGATTTAATTATGAACTGTAAGAAGATCGAAGAGAAAAATATCAAAACTGTAATTGTAACCGATGAATACGCCGGAAGAGATGGAGCATCACAGTCCTTAGCTGATGCTGATCCTAAAGCTGACGCAGTAATTACCAACGGCAATGCAAATGAAGTAATTCTTCTTCCACCGATGAAAAAAATCATTGGGATGACGGATTATGTGGATTCCATTGCGGGAGGATTTGATGGAAGTCTTCGAGCTGACGGAAGTATTGAAGTGGAAATCCAAGCAATCACCGGAGCTACCAATGAGACCGGATTTGTGAAATTAACCAGCAAAGGGTACTAATTTAGTTAAATTCGTTTACATTTTAACAATTATTGCATTCTTATAATTGAATGTATTACAAATAAGTATATAATTATAAGTCAAACTAAAATAGAAAATGAGAGGATGGTAAATATGTCAGTATTTGATGGAAAGAAAATCATCATCATTGGCGATAGAGATGGTATTCCAGGACCGGCTATCGAAGAATGCTTAAAAAGCACTGACGCTGAAGTGGTATATTCTTCCACTGAGTGTTTTGTCTGAACGGCTGCAGGTGCTATGGATTTAGAAAATCAGCAAAGAGTTAAAGATCTTACGGAAAAACACGGTGCGGAGAATATGGTTATCGTAATCGGAGCAGCAGAAGCAGAAGCTGCCGGATTAGCCGCAGAAACCGTAACTAACGGAGATCCAACCTTTGCAGGTCCATTAGCAGGAGTCCAGTTGGGACTAAGAGTATTTCATGCTGTAGAAGAAACTTTTAAAAGTGCAGTTGATGAAAATGTTTATGACGATCAAATCGGAATGATGGAAATGGTTTTAGAAGTCGATGAGATCATTGAAGAAATGGAAGAAATTCGTGGGGAATTTGGTAAATTTAATGATTAGTATGTTCCCGTTAAAATTTAGAGAGGGGGGAAATAATGAGTAAAAAAAGAATTGTCCATTATATTAATCAGTTTTTTGGCGGAATCGGTGGGGAAGAAAAAGCAGACATGAAACCTGAAGTGAGAGAAGGAGTTGTAGGTCCTGGTATGGCCCTGCAATCGGCATTGCAAAATGAAGGAGAAATTGTTGCAACCATTATATGTGGAGACTCTTACTTCAATGAAAACCTTGAAGAAGCTAAAACTGAAGTTTTGGAACTAGTGAAGAAGTATGACGCAGACCTATTCATTGCAGGTCCCGCATTTAATGCAGGACGTTATGGTGTTGCTTGTGGAACGATTGCTGATGCCGTTAAAAGCGAATTAAATATTCCGAGTATGACTGGAATGTATCCTGAAAACCCGGGTGCAGATATGTTTAAGAAGACCGTGCATATTATTGAAACCGGAAATTCTGCAGCAAAAATGAGAAAAGCGATCCCTTTAATGGCAAGCTTAGCGATTAAGAAGCTAAATGGTGAAGAAATTGGAAGTCCTGAAGAGGATAACTATATCCCTATGGGGATAAGAAAGAATTATTTTCATGAAACAAGAGGTTCGAAAAGAGCAGTTGATATGCTTATGAAGAAAATGTCAGGAGAAGCTTTTACGACAGAATATCCCATGCCGAATTTTGATCGTGTTGATCCATTACCTCCGGTAAAAGACATTTCAAAAGCAAAGATTGCCTTGGTAACTTCTGGAGGAATTGTTCCAAAAGGAAACCCTGACAGAATAGAATCCTCAAGTGCTTCTAAATATGGCAAGTATGATATTGCAGATCTGGGCGATCTTTTAGAGGCCAGTCATGAAACCGCCCACGGTGGATATGATCCCCCCTATGCCAATGCGGATGCAGACTGCGTGTTGCCCGTAGACGTACTAAGAGACCTTGAGACTGAAGGCAAAATTAAAGAACTTCATCGATATTTCTACAGTACAACTGGAAACGGAACCTCTGTTGCAAGCTCCAAAGCTTTTGCTGAAGAGTTCTCTCAAGAGCTAATTAAAGACGGAGTGGATGCTGTTATATTAACCTCCACCTGAGGCACCTGTACACGTTGCGGTGCAACGATGGTTAAAGAAATTGAACGAGCCGGAATTCCGGTAGTTCATATTTGTACAGTAGTACCGATTTCCTTAACAGTGGGGGCGAATCGAATTGTTCCGGCAATTGCCATTCCTCACCCATTAGGAAGCCCGTCCTTAGATGCTGACGAAGCAAAAGCCCTAAGACGAAAAATAGTCGAACGGTCGTTAGTTGCCCTTTCAACAGAAGTAAGCGGACAAACTGTCTTTGACTAAAACTTTCGATTGTAATTAAGTAAAAAAATATAAACAAGTGATAAGCAAACTGAGCAGTAGATACCAGCTATTCCAAAGGAGTAGCTGGTAATTTAAAAACTGCGAAAACTCATGGAGGTGACAGTTGTGAATTATTCAGTATTAAAAGGAGCAGGTTATATACTTGTTCACACACCAGATATGATTATCCATAATGGAACCACACAAACAGGAGAAAGAAGAGCCAATCCGGAATCGGAATATCTAAAGAAACTTCCCGAGCATTTAAGAAGCTTTGAAGAAGTAGTATCGTATCCACCAAATCAAACCTATATCGGGACATTAAAGCCTGAAGATCTTAATGACTTTGAAATGCCCTGGTATGATAAACAAGTTGAAGGTGCTGATCGTTTTGGGAAATTTGGAGAAATTATGCCACAGGATGAATTTATCGGACTGATTAAAATAAACGATGTGTTTGATCTGGTAATGCTCGAAAGTAATTTCAGCAAAGAGGTCAAGAAAAAGCTCGAAGATCATCCCTTAGTAAAAGATGAACTGGTAGCAAAGCTTAAAGATGGGGAAGATATTTCTGATATTCAAAAAGCAATCAATAATTTCGCTGCAGAAGCCATCTACCATAATGATAAAGTGGTAGGTTGTGTTAAAAGAGCTCATGAGACGGATCCCAACTTAAATGCCCATGTTATGTTTGAGAACTTAGCAGTAAAGGCATCGGGAGTTTTGGCAGCTGAAAATTTGATTGCTAAAAATGATATAAATGTAGAAGATATTGATTATGTAATTGAGTGTTCAGAAGAAGCTTGTGGAGATATTAACCAAAGAGGTGGCGGAAACTTTGCAAAAGCCATCGCTGAAATGATCGGTGCAGTGAATGCTACGGGATCTGACCTTAGAGCTTTCTGTGCAGCACCTACTCATGCATTAATTGAAGCTGCGGCATTAGTACAGGCGGGGGTTTATGAAAATGTTTTAGTAGCCGCAGGAGGTGCTGTTGCAAAACTAGGTATGAATGGTAAAGATCATGTTAAAAAAGATATGCCTATTATTGAAGACGTACTGGGAGGTTTTGCAGTACTGGTAACGAAAAATGATGGAATGCACCCGGTTATTCGAACAGACTTAGTGGGACGTCATACTGTGGGAACCGGATCTTCACCACAAGCAGTTATCACTGCTCTAATCACAGCCCCATTGGATAAAGGCGGACTGAAAATTACCGATGTGGACAAATACTCTGTAGAAATGCAGAATCCCGACATTACGAAGCCAGCAGGAGCTGGAGATGTGCCTGCATCAAACTACAAAATGATTGCAGCCCTTGGTGTAAAAAGAAAGGAAATGGAACGTAAGGATGTTGCAACCTTCGGTAGCAAACATGGTATGCCCGGTTGGGCACCGACTCAGGGTCATATTCCATCGGGGGTACCTTATATAGGACCGGCCTTGGAAGCTTTTAAAAATGGAGAAATAAACCGAGCAATGATTGTAGGAAAAGGAAGTCTTTTCTTAGCGAGAATGACCAATCAGTTTGATGGTGTTTCTGTGATTTTAGAAAAAAATACAGGAAAAATTGAAACAAGTGGTAGCGGTGTTTCTGAACAGGAAATCAGAACCATGATTGCAGAAACCATGAAGGATTTTGCTAAGAACCTAATGGGTGAATAATAAAACCTTGACTATGAAAGGCGGTGAATGGAGTGACAGAACAACACATAGAAATAAAAAAGCAAATAGGTAAAGTTTTTAATGACATCGCAAAAGGTATGGAGACTGGTAATTTTGGTGAAAGAGTAACCGTTGGTCTTACAACCTTAGGTAGTGAGCATGGAGTGGAGAATCTTGTTAAAGGTGCTGAAATTGCAGGAAAATCAGGGAGTTTTGATGTATTGCTGATAGGTCCCAAGATGGATACCGACTTAGAGGTAATTGAAGCTCAGGATGAATCTGAGATGCATAATATCATGGAGGAATTATTAGCTACGAAGAAAATCCAGGCATGTGTAACAATGCATTATAACTTCCCTATCGGGGTATCAACCGTGGGGAAAGTTATTACTCCTGGAAAAGGTAAGGAGATGTATTTAGCTACAACTACGGGAACTTCGGCAACGGATCGTACGGAAGCTATGGTGCGAAATGCAATTCATGGCGTTATTGCAGCGAAAGCTTCGGGTGTGAAGAATCCTAAAATCGGTGTATTAAATGTGGACGGTGCAAGACAAGTTGAAAAAGCTTTAAGCACCCTGGTAAATAACGGCTATGATATGGATTTCTCTGAGTCAATGCGAGCTGACGGCGGCGTTGTTATGCGTGGGAACGACTTATTGGCTGGAAGTCCTGATGTAATGGTTCAAGACACCTTAACTGGAAATATCTTTATGAAAATCTTTTCTTCCTTTCATACCGGCGGAGATTATGAAGCCTTAGGTTATGGATATGGGCCTGGAATCGGTGAAGGATACGATAAAAATATTTTGATTTTATCTCGTGCTTCAGGAAGTCCTGTTGTGGCAAAAGCATTAGAATATGCTGCGGAACTAGTTGAGGGAAAGCTGGAACAAAGGATAAAAGAAGAATACGATAAAGCCAATAAAGCTGGACTTAAAGATATTCTGGATTCCCTTACCAAATCCCATAAAAAATCCGATGATGAGGAAGAGGTTAAACAACCACCAAAAGAAGTGGTTACAGGATCCTTATCAGGCATCGATATTATGGAGTTGGAAGATGCAGTACATGAACTCTGGAAAAACAACATCTATGCAGAAAGTGGCATGGGTTGTACCGGACCGGTGGTAATGGTAAGTGAAGGAAATATAAAAAAAGCCATTGAAGTACTAAAAAAAGCAGATTATGCTGTCGGTGTTCCGGAGGATTGCTAATATAGAGTAGTGATTTTATACTAAATGGTATCTACAACTAATTCTTACCCCATTCCAATCGGAACCTATAAACAGGTTTGTCAGGGAATGGGGTTTATTGTTAAATTTAAAGGGTATAGAAAGAAATGAGCGTTGCATTTTCGACTTTGCTATATTATAATGAAGCTAAGGTTCATGCAACGCAGGACCGAATTTTAGACTCATAGAAATCGTTCAATAAGTCTAAAATATTAAAAATAGGGGAGGTAAAAGAATGAGAAAGAATTTATGGATTTTATTAGTAGTCGCATTACTATCGATGGTCTTAGTTTTAACCGGTTGTAATGGGGACGACAACGGAAATGATGTAGCAAACGGTGAAGATTTCTTTGTAGGACTTGTTACCGACACCGGAGGAATTGACGATCAATCATTTAACCAAGGTACTTGGGAGGGAATTCAAGAATTTGCTGATGAATATGGTGCGGAAACAAACTATCTTCAATCAGAAGCCGATGCGGATTATGTTCCTAATTTATCCAGTTTTGCAGATGACGAAGTAGATCTAATTGTTGCACCTGGATTCTTGTTTGAAGATGCTATCGGTCAAGTAGCCGATAACTTTCCGAACCAAAACTTTTTACTAATTGATGCTGTAGTAGAACGAGACAATATTGTAAGTGCTATTTTTGCTGAAGAACAAGGATCTTTCCTTGTAGGAGTTGCAGCAGCTCTTACTGCACAAGAAGCCGGCGAAGATACAGTTGGCTATATTGGCGGTGTAGACTTTGAATTAATCCAGAAGTTTGAAGCCGGTTTTGAAGCGGGAGTATGGGCTGTAGATCCGGATATGAACGTTTTAGTAGAATATGTAGGTGATTTCTCAGATCCTTCAACAGGAAGATCTATTGCATCTATTATGTTTGATGACGGAGCATATGTTATCTACCACGCCGCTGGAGGTTCAGGAAATGGTATGATTAATGAGGCCATGGAACGAAGAGGCGACGGTGAAGATGTATGGGCAATCGGTGTTGACCGAGACCAATATGAAGATGGAATCTACGATGGAGAAAACTCTGCGATTTTAACTTCCATGATGAAAAGAGTGGACGTAGCAGCCTACGAAGTATCTGTTATGACTTATGAAGGAAACTTCCCCGGAGGAGACATCATTGAATTTGATTTAGAAAATGAAGGAGTTTCTCTACCGGAAGAAAATCCGAACTTAAGCGATGATATTTTAGCCGAGGTACAAAGTTACATCGATCAAATTGTATCAGGTGAAATAGAAGTGCCTACTTTGCCTTCAAGATTACAATAGTAGTAATCAGTTAAAGCAATGAGTTGTTAAAGCTGATATAACATATGAACTTAATATTCCGCTATAAAAACCAAGATTTTATAGTCTTGGTTTTTTTTAGCGAATCATAATCAATTTGAGATAAGATATATGATATCTACAAGAGAATAAAACCAAGGTATTATAGAAAATAAAGCCATGACCTATGAACAAAAACAGCATGTTTTGCCAAATGTAGCAAAAAGAATACTGGATTATGAAGATTGTGATTCTCAGTTTTTACAGAGAGCTACAAATTAAACTGTGTGTATTGTCATAATCCTGAAACGATTTCAATGCCATGTAAAAGTGAAAATTATAGAAACATGACTGAAAAAAATTTCAAGTTGTTATTTTAAACGAGTCTAAATTTTGACTGCAAGGATCAAGAACTTTCAATCGAAGTTACAGACGGATAATTAGTCGACATTAAAGCTTATGAAATTTGAAAGAATTAACACCACCCTTTTTTGAACAGAACCTTATTATGTTAAAAATAATTATGTTAAAAATAATTATGTTAAAAAAAACTGCTGAGGTATTAAAGGATTATCCGGAAGTAAAATATAAACTTATTCGGGCGCATCATCGAGGTTTACCTCTGAAACAACGGGAAAAAGTCGATAATAACATCCCTGATGCAAAAAAATAAAAGAGTTAATAGAACTTGCAATATATCAGGGAGTAAAAAATATTACTATAATATTATAAAGATAGGAGAAATATTATGGCATATGCAATCGAAATGTTAGGAATCACCAAAGAATTTCCAGGTATTAAAGCAAATGATCAGGTAGATTTAAAAGTAAGGGAAGGCGAAATCCATGCTTTACTTGGAGAAAACGGTGCAGGAAAATCAACCCTGATGAGTGTTTTATTCGGACTTTACCAACCGGAAGAAGGAGAAATTAAGGTTCGTGGAGAAAAAGTAGAAATAACCGATCCTAAAGTTGCAGATAAATTAGGAATCGGAATGGTACATCAGCACTTTAAATTGGTGGAAGATTTTACTGTAACGGAAAATATTATCTTAGGGGATGAGCCTAGAAAATCCTTTAGAAGGATCGATATGAAAAGTGCTAGAGATAAGGTTAAGGAGATCAGTGATTTATATGGTCTAAGAGTAGAGGCCGATGCAAAAATCATCGACATTTCTGTAGGTATGCAACAAAGAGCGGAAATATTAAAAACTCTTTATCGAAAAGCAGACATTTTAATTTTGGATGAGCCTACGGCAGTACTTACACCACAGGAAATTAGAGAATTGATGAAAATCATGAAGGATTTAGTGAAAGAGGGAAAGACTATTGTGCTTATCACCCATAAACTAAGAGAAATTAAAGAAGTTGCAGACCGATGCACGGTTCTTCGCAAAGGAAAATATATCGGTACCGTTGATGTAGCGGAGACCTCTGAAGAAGAAATGGCAGAAATGATGGTTGGCCGGGAAGTCAGTTTTGAAGTAAAAAAGGAACCGGCAAAGCCTAAAGAAGTTGTTTTACAGTTGAAGGATTTATGGGTTAAAGACAGTCGAAAATTAGATGCTGTCAAAGGACTTAGCCTGGAAGTGCGAGCAGGAGAAATTACTTCCATAGCGGGAATTGATGGGAATGGGCAATCGGAATTAATGGAAGCTATCACTGGTCTTCGAGAAGTGGAAAAAGGTTCAATTATTCTAAATGGAGAGTCCATCGAAAAGTTAAGCACACGGCAAAAAACGTTAAAGGGTATCGGACATATTCCGGAAGATCGCCAGAAAAGAGGACTGGTACTGGACTTTAACTTAGAAGAGAACATGATTTTACAAACCTATTTTCAAGCCCCTTTTTCTAAAAACGGGATTTTGCAGTTCGATGAAATTCGTAAATTTTCAGATGATCGAATCAAGGAGTTTGATGTTCGTAGTGGACAGGGAAGTGTTTCTAGTGCACGGGGAATGTCCGGAGGAAATCAGCAAAAAGCAATTGTTGCCAGAGAGCTTTACCGGTCTCCGGACTTATTAATTGCGGCACAACCTACTCGAGGATTGGATGTAGGCGCGATTGAATATATTCATGAACGATTAATAGAAGAACGGGATAAAGGGAGAGCAATTCTATTAATGTCTTTGGAATTAGACGAAGTTTTAAATCTATCCGATCGTATAGCAGTCATATACGAAGGAGAAATTGTGGATATTGTACAAGCGGATAAAACCGATGAAAATCAGTTAGGTCTTATGATGGCCGGTTCAAAGAAAAAGGAGGTGGAAGAGGTTGAATAAACTAAGAAATTTTTTAGCCAATGAGGCGAATCACAGTTTTTTAATTCCTATTATAGCTATCGCTTTAGGATTTTTAGCAGGTTCAGTCATTATGATTTTCAGTGGACTCAATCCTATTGATCTATTCACCTCTTTCATCAGAGCGGTAACGGGAATTAATCTACCTAATTTATTCACTGCCGGGTCAGCTTTTAACGCACGTTATTTTGGAGAGTTTTTTGTTTATTCTATCCCACTAATTTTAACAGGACTTTCTGTTTCCTTCGCCTTTAGAACGGGATTATTTAATATTGGCGGTGAGGGTCAGGTGATGATCGGTGCTTTAGCCGCAAGTTATGCCGGACTTATGCTTAGCTTGCCGCCTGTAATATTTCCGGTTGTGGTGCTTCTGGCAGGTGCAACGGGAGGCGCTTTTTGGGGCTTTATACCGGGAATACTTAAAGCGAAATTTCGTGTGCATGAAGTGGTAGTTACCATTATGCTGAACTACACAGCATTATATGTTTCAAACTACTATATTCGCGCATTGCCGGAAAGTTCCTCAACGAGGACAGCGGATTTACCCGCAAGGGCCACACTGCAAAGTGATTTTCTCTCTTCCATTACCAATAATTCAAGACTTCATTGGGGTTTTCTGGTGGTGATTGTCTGTGCCGTGTTATTTTACTTTATTATTAATAAAACAACTTTTGGATATGAGTTGAAATCCGTAGGGTTCAACCCTCTTGCATCGGAATATGCAGGGATGAAAGTACAACGTAATGCAGCGCTATCAATGACTATTGCAGGAGCACTATCAGGACTTGCGGGAGCCATACTGGTTGTGGGAACCTTCGGTTATGGAAGGGTTCTCGGAAGTTTTGAAAATTACGGTTTTGACGGTATAGCTGTAGCTTTAGTAGGTGGAAGCACCGCTCTTGGTTCAGTTCTTGCTGGTTTATTGTTTGGTGGGTTGAAAGCATCCCAAACGATCATGCAGATCAGTAGAATCCCTAGAGACATTGCGATCATAATCATTGCTATCATTATTGTATTTGTTGCAATGAAATATCCAATTAAACAGGCGCTTATAAAACTTAAGGTAGAGGAGGGAGAGCAATAATGGACTTAATTTATTCTATGCTGGCACTTACTTTGGTTTTCTCCACTCCTATAGTTATAACCTCCTTAGGGGGGATGTTTTCTGAAAGATCAGGAATCGTAAACATTGGTTTGGAAGGCCTAATGATGTTTGGAGGATTTACGGCAGCCACATTTTTGGTTTATCTTCAACCATACACTTCTTTTGCGCCATGGATTGCTATATTATTGGGTGCTCTTGTAGGTGGACTGGTATCTTTAATTCATGCTTATTTAAGTATTCATGCAAAAGCAGACCAAATAATATCTGGTGTGGCCATTAACATGTTAGCAACCGGTGTAACCATCTATATGGCCCAAGTAATCTTCGGGCAACAAAGGACTCAAAGTTTTTCTCTGAGTTTTCAGCGATATACTTTTCATGGATTAAGTGAGATCCCTTTCATTGGTGAGATTTTATTTACACGGGTATATCTTACGGTCCATCTTGCAATAATTTTAGTGGTAGTAAGTTGGTTTGTACTCTACAAAACTCCTTTTGGACTTCGACTAAGAGCTGCCGGCGAACATCCCCATGCTTTGGATAGTATGGGAGTAAGCGTTTTTAAAATGCGTTATATCGGAGTATTTATATCAGGAATTTTCGCAGGGCTTGGCGGAGGAATCCTAGTGCTTACCCAGGATATTCAATACACGGTGATGAGTATTGGAGGAACTGGATTTATTGCACTTGCTGCATTAATATTCGGTCGATGGAAACCCATTGGTGTGCTTGGTGCAGGACTATTTTTCGGTTTTTCCAGAATCTTTGCGCTGTATTCATCAAGATTTGAAATTCTTGCGCAGCTCCCTAATGAATTCTTCTTTGCTTTACCTTACGTGTTAACGATTGTGGCATTAGTGGCATTCAGTCGACAATCCGTAGCACCAAAGGCTGTTGGAAAACCTTACGATAAAGGTGGAAGATAAAAATAGCATAAAAATTGTGTTGATTATTAAAATGGCAACTGATGTTTTTAATAAAAAAGCAAATGATTGCAAAGGCTGAAATTTTGGTCTTTGCAATTTTTGTGCCAATATTTAATTGAACGGCAGGACTTCTTTATTTTTGTCTTGGAGAGTGGTATAATGCTACTATACTATGAAAGCAAAGGTGATCTGTATGAGAATGGGATATGGTCTGGAATTAACACAATCACAAAAGTTGGTTATGACTCCTCAACTTAAACAGGCAATAACGGTTTTACAGTTAAATGCCTTAGAGTTGGATCAGTATGTTAAAGAACAGATGGAAAGTAATCCGGTCTTAGAAGTTACCGAAGAAACGGTAAAGCCATTAAAAGAAGATAAGGAACAGGATATCAATTGGAAAGAATATATTGAAGATCATGATAATCGTCATTATGCGCCGAATCCGTATAATCCGGACCATGAAGAATTCAGCTATGAAAATATCATATCGAAAGAAGCAACCTTGCAAGAGCATTTGTTATTTCAGTTTCACTTAACTTCCGTTGAAGGAAAATATAATGAAATTGGTGAATTTATTATCAATAATTTAGATGAAAATGGGTATCTAACAATAAGCACTGAAATTTTAGCGAAAGATTTAAATGAAGAGCCGCACATGATTGAAGGAATTTTAAAAATCATACAAACCTTTGATCCCTCCGGCGTAGGAGCCCGAAATATAAAAGAATGCTTATTGATTCAATTGAAAAATAAAAATGTTCAACAACCCATAGTGTATCTGGTGGTAGAACATTACTTGGAAATGGTGGCTTCCAACAAATATCCGGAAATTGCAAAAGAACTGCATATTCCTGTTAGCGAAGTTCAAAAGATTTGTGATTTTATCCGCTCTCTGGAACCTAAGCCCGGGAGACAATTTATTACCAATCAAAATAAATATATTGTGCCCGATGTAATTGTTCGAAAGATTCAAGACGAATATGTGGTGGTCTACAATGATTCCTCGGTCCCGAGACTCTATATTCGGGAAGATTATCGTAAGATGGTCTTAAGTGGAGAAAATCTTAACTGTCAGGATACTAAAAAGTACTTGAATGATAAACTAAATGCTGCGGTATGGTTGATTAAAAATATCGAACAAAGAAAACAGACAATTTATCGAGTGGTAGAAAACATTATTGGAAATCAAAAAGAATTTTTCGAACATGGTAAGAAGTTTTTAAAACCCCTCACATTAAAAGAAGTTGCTGAGGAATTAGATATACATGAGTCCACAGTTAGCAGAGCTACCAACGGAAAATATGTACAAACACCGGCAGGCACTTTTGAACTGAAATTCTTCTTTTCAAGCGGACTGAGCAAAACTGGGGGAGAAGCTATATCCTCCAATAGCATTAAAGATTATATTAAAGATCTTATTAGTGAAGAAGATCCTCAAAAGCCTCTCAGCGATGAAAAAATAACTAAAATTCTACAGAAGAAAGGAATAAGCATATCACGTAGGACGGTTGCAAAATATCGCGATAACTTAAGAATCCTATCATCTTCTAAGAGGAAGCGATATTAAAGAATGCTTTCTACTTCGAAAATTAAATTAGCACTCTATCCTTATTTATATAATAGATAAAGTGATATTAAATTCTAAGGAGGATTATTATGAAAAAAGTAGCAATCAATGGTTTTGGAAGAATTGGAAGAAATGTTTTAAAATCTTATCTAGAAAAGAAATTAGACTGGGAGATCGTGGCTATTAATGATTTAACTGACGCAAAAACCTTAGGACATCTATTGAAACATGACAGTGTTTATGGAAAAATGACTGAGAAAATGGAAGTCCATGAAAGCGCACTGGTAATTAACGGAAAAGAAATCAAAATCTTTGCTGAGAAAAATCCTGAAAATTTACCGTGGAAAGATCTTGGTATAGATTTGGTTATTGAATCCACAGGAATTTTTCGATCTAAGGAAGAAGCAACCCTTCATATAAAAGCAGGAGCTCGAAAAGTAATTATTACTGCACCGGCAAAAAATGAAGACATTACTTTGGTAATGGGAGTTAATGAAAAGGATTACGATGCAAGTAAGCATAATGTCGTATCAAACGCTTCTTGTACCACCAACTGTTTAGCACCCTTTGCAAAGCTTTTAGACGATCACTTTACTATAAAAAGAGGAATTATGACTACCATCCATTCTTACACGAATGATCAAAATATTTTAGATCTTCCCCATAAAGATCTACGACGAGCAAGGGCTGCGGCGTTGTCCATCATTCCAACCACTACAGGCGCAGCAGAGGCGGTTTCTTTAGTACTCCCTCAGTTGAAAGGAAAATTAACGGGAATGGCTATGCGGGTTCCCACACCAACAGTATCGGTAGTGGATTTAGTTGTTGAAGTCGAAAAAAGAACTGATAAAAAAGCAGTGAATGAAATGTTTAAAAAGGCTGCTGATAATGAACTAAAAGGTATTCTTGATTACTCTGATGAACCCTTAGTGTCTGCAGACTATATAAAAAGTGATTTTTCCACGATTATTGATGGTTTATCTACGGATGTTATGCAGGATAACCTGATTAAAATAATTGCCTGGTATGATAATGAGTGGGGTTATTCTGTAAGAGTGGTGGATTTGGTAGATTACATGTTCTCAAAGGAATAATGAAATAAAAGCTATGATTTTCAAAGGAGGATATTATGAATAAAAAAACCTTAAAAGATTTACAAATCAAAGGGAAAAGCATCCTGCTTCGTTGTGATTTTAATGTCCCTCTGGATGATCAAGGAGATATTACCGATGACCGACGAATTCAAGGTGCAATAGAAACGATAGAATATTTGAAAGATCAAGGTGGAAAAGTTCTTTTGATATCCCACTTAGGAAGACCTAAAGGGAAATTTGATTCGAAACTTTCATTGAAACCGGTGGCGAAGCGCTTAGAAAAACTACTAAACACTGAGGTTGTTTTCTATTCAGATGAAAAGGTCATCAGTGATCAGACGAAAAGAGAAGTTCTAAAAATGAATGAGGGAGATATCGGTTTGTTGGAGAACATTCGTTTTCGGAAAGAAGAAACCGAGAACGATGAGACATTTGCTAAGGATTTAGCCTCTATGGGAGACTTATACGTAAATGATGCATTTGGCACATCTCATAGAGCGCATGCGTCCAACTTCGGTTTAGCGAAAAATTTGCCTTCCGCCGTAGGATTTCTCGTGGAAAAAGAGTTGGAGTTTTTCACAAAGACCCTGGAAAACCCTAAAAGACCTTTTGTTGCCATCATAGGCGGTGCTAAGGTATCGGATAAAATCGGGGTTATTAAAAATCTCTTAGGAAAAGTAGATCAACTGATCATCGGGGGAGGTATGGCGTATACCTTCCTTAAAGCAAAGGGCTACGATGTTGGGAAATCCATCCTTGAAGAAGATAAAATCATTTTGGCAAAGGAGCTAATGCAAAATGCCAGAAGTCAAGGAGTTGAGCTAATTCTTCCCGTAGATACCGTGGTTGCAAAAGAGTTCGATAATAGCGCTGAACATTGGACCGTGGACGTGAAAAACATTCCCAATGACACAATGGGACTGGATATTGGTGAGATTTCCATTGCTTTATTCGATGAAACCATACAAAAGGCAAACACAATCATCTGGAATGGTCCCATGGGCGTGTTTGAAATGTCCAGCTATGAAAAAGGTACAAAAACCATGGCCGAGAGTTTGGCCAAAAGCAAAGGGGTAACAATTATTGGAGGCGGAGACAGTGCTGCCGCCGTAGAGAAATTTCAATTGGCGAATGAAATGAGTCATATTTCCACCGGTGGGGGAGCCTCTCTTGAGCTTCTAGAAGGAAAAATCCTCCCGGGAATTGACAGCATCGAAGACAAATAAACAAACAAATAGGACTACAGCAAAGGAGAGGTGATGAAACAATGAGAGTACCTGTGATTGCAGGAAATTGGAAAATGAACAAAAATAATGATGAGACGAAAAAATTCATTCAAGAGTTTGAAAAATTAATGGGTGAGACTGAGGTAGAAGTCGTCATATGTCCAACCTTTACGTCGCTGGCATCCGCTGCACAGATGCTTAGCAACTCTTCTGTAAAACTGGGAGCACAGAATATGTCTTGGGAAGATGAAGGGGCATTTACCGGAGAAGTTTCTGCGGAGATGCTATTAGACTTAGGTGTGGACTTTGTCATTCTGGGCCATTCCGAGAGGCGACAAATATTTAATGAAAAGGATGAAATCATTAATAAAAAAGTCGTAAAAGCCTTGGAGAAAGGCCTTCGACCCATTCTGTGTGTGGGAGAGACCTTAGAGGAACGAGAAGACAAGAAAGCTTTCGAAATTGTTAAAGATCAATTGATTAAGGGCTTTGATAATGTCTCAAAGAATGAGGCTTCGAAGGTTATTGTAGCCTATGAACCGGTATGGGCTATTGGAACCGGCAAGACTGCCTCACCGGAAGATGCTAATGAGATGGCTTCATTTGTACGTTCGATACTGAAAGAGCTTTTTACCGAGGCAATATCTGAAGAGATCATTATTCAATACGGGGGCAGTGTAAAGCCTGCAAACGTTGAAGAAATAATGAATCAAGCGGATATCGATGGTGCCTTAGTTGGAGGAGCCAGTCTTAAACCAAAGGATTTTATTGAAATAGTGAATTTCTAGAAAGTGAGGATTTTTATGAAAAAACCAATAATGCTTATGATTTTGGACGGCTTGGGATTAAGAGATGAGAGTGAAGGTAACGGGGTAAAGCAGGCGGATATGAAAAATCTACAGTACTATATGAACAACTATCCCAACACCACATTACAGGCCAGTGGAGAGGCTGTGGGTTTGCCGGAAGGACAAATGGGAAACTCTGAAGTTGGACACTTAAATATCGGAGCAGGTCGTGTGGTTTATCAAGAACTCACTAGGATCTCCAAAGATATACGGGAAGATCGATTAAAAGAGAACCCACGACTGAAAAGCTTGACAAATTATGTTAGGAATGAGGATCAAAAGTTACACCTTCTCGGTTTATTATCCGACGGTGGGGTTCATAGCCATAATACCCATTTATATGAGCTCTTGAAGATTGCCAAAGAGAAAGGATTAAAGAAAGTTTATGTTCACTGCTTTCTAGATGGTCGGGATACACCTCCGAAAAGTGCTAAAGACTACATCCATGAGTTGGAAGAAAAAATCAAGGAAATTGGTATTGGAGAAATTGCAACAGTAACAGGACGATATTATGCAATGGACCGGGACTTACGATGGGAACGCACTGAAAGAGCTTACAAAGCATTAGTCTATGGTATAGGAAAAGAGGTACTGGATCCTAAATTAGGTATAAAACAAGCTTATGAAGAAGGAATGAACGATGAGTTCATGACCCCGCTGGTTGTTTCCGGTGTTGATGGAAAGATCGAAAAGAATGATGGGTTATTGTTCTTTAATTTTCGTGCAGACAGGGCAAGACAAATGACTAGGGCACTAACGGAAGAAAATTTTTCTGAATTTCCGGTGGAAAAAAACTTAAATTTACATTATGTGACTATGACTCAATATGATAAAAATTATAAAACTGTACCGGTCTTATATCCCCCTACAAAGCTCGACAAAACCCTTGGCGAATACTTAAGTCAACACAACTTTTCCCAGTTGCGAATTGCGGAAACTGAGAAGTATGCCCATGTAACCTATTTTTTTAATGGTGGAGTAGAAAAGGAAAATGCCATGGAGGAACGGGCACTAGTCCCCTCTCCGAAAGTAGCAACCTACGATTTAAAACCGGAAATGAGTGCAAAGGAAGTTACGGATACATTGATGGAGAAATTAGAAAACAATCCTTATGACTTTATCGTCATTAATTATGCAAATCCTGATATGGTAGGTCATACAGGGGATATGAATGCCTTAATCAAAGCCTTGAATACCGTGGACCGAGAAATGCACCGAATTGTACAAAAAGTGCTGGAGATTAATGGAGTAGTCTTAATGACCGCAGATCATGGAAACGCAGAAGAAATGTATGATTTGAAAAACCAAAAACCGATTACTTCCCACACAACGAATCAAGTACCTTTTATTTTAATACAGAAACTAAAGAAAAGCCTTTCCGGTCCTGGGAGCTTATGTGATCTTGCTCCAACAATCCTGGATCTTTTAGAACTGCCGAAGCCCAAGGAAATGACAGGAGAGAGCTTAATAAAAAATCAATAAAAGGTTTCAAATCTATATAGAAATATATATAAAAAAACATTGTCAGAAAGGAGATTTATATGGATACAATTACAAGTATTTACGCAAGAGAGGTTTTTGATTCAAGGGGTAATCCCACCATTGAAGTTGAAGTCGAATTAGAAAGCGGAGGAAGAGGACTTGGAATAGTTCCGTCCGGAGCTTCTACAGGAGCCTTTGAAGCGGTTGAACTACGAGATGGAGATAGTGATCGACTTTTTGGTAAAGGCGTACTGCAAGCGGTGGAGAATGTGAATCAAATTATTGCGCCGGAGTTGATCGGTCTTAATGGATTGGATCAGCAAATGATTGATGAGACCATGATTGCTCTAGACGGAACTGATAATAAAGAAAAGCTGGGAGCCAATGCAATTTTAGGTGTTTCTATTGCTACGGCCAAGGCCGCAGCGGATACCCTGCGACTGCCTCTATACAAGTATCTAGGTGGTGTAAATGCTAAAGAACTTCCGGTACCTATGATGAACATTTTAAATGGTGGAGCTCATGCAGATAATAATGTGGATATTCAGGAGTTTATGATTATGCCCGTAGGCGCAGACTCATTTAAAGAAGGCATGATCCAGTGTGTAGAAATTTATCATACACTGAAAAAAGTACTGCAGGAAGAAAATCTTGCGACTGGAGTTGGTGATGAAGGAGGGTTTGCTCCAAATCTATCCTCTAATGAAGAAGCACTGCAAATTATTATCAGAGCCATTGAAAAAGCAGGTTATACTCCGGGAGCCGACATTAAGCTGGCATTAGATGTTGCTGCCACTGAAATATACGACAGAGAAGCAAAAGTCTATAAGCTTGCCAGTGAAGGAGTGGAAAAAACTGCGGAAGAAATGGTAGATTACTATGAAGAGCTAGTAGGAAAGTATCCGATTATCTCTATTGAAGACGGTTTGGATGAAGATGACTGGGAAGGTTGGAAAGCCCTTACTGATCGATTAGGAGATAAAATCCAAATTGTCGGCGATGATCTTTTTGTAACTAATACGGAAAGACTTGGTAAAGGAATCAATGGAGAAATCGCTAACTCTATTTTAATTAAACTGAATCAAATCGGTACCATTACAGAAACCCTGGATGCTATTGAAATGGCTAAAAGAGCAGGTTATACCAATGTGATTTCCCATCGTTCGGGAGAGACAGAAGACTCTTTTATCGCCGATATTGCCGTAGCCACTAATGCCGGTCAAATCAAAACCGGAGCCCCTGCAAGAACTGATCGGGTAGCAAAGTACAATCAATTGTTACGAATTGAGGATCAATTAGACGGGAGAGGAAAATATAGGGGGTTAGATACTTTTTACAATATCAAATAACTACTGATGAATTAATAAAAAGTGACATGACCTTTCAGAAAATTTTTCTCAGAAGATTATTTGATTGCTAAAACCAACCTCTTTGAAAGAGGTTGGTTTTTCATGATTTTATCTTTAAAGGTTAATCGAATCATCGAAACAATTCCATTGATTTTAACAGTTGTCTATGATAGAATAACTATGTTAAGAACATATATAGGAGGTGGAGGAAATGAGATTAGCATTAATGGTTGGACAGGTTGTAGTATCCTTAGTTCTAATTGCAAGTATTTTGTTACAATCTGGGAAAAGTGCAGGATTATCTGGTTCGATATCCGGGGGCGCAGAACAATTAATGGGTAGAAAAGGTAAAGGATATGAATCATTACTAAATAAAGCAACAACCGTAGCAGCAGTACTGTTTATAGGAATTGCATTAGCCCTTGTAGCAATACAATAATAAAATTTCATAAGGTGAAGGAGGAATATTAATGGAAATTGTACTTATAGCACCACTTTTAGGTGTTGTTGCGCTTATTTTTGCCTACTTTTTAACAGCCAAAGTGAAAAAAGTAGATGCGGGAACCGATCGTATGAAAGAGATAGCAGCTTACATACATGAGGGATCCATGGCATTTTTAACAAGAGAGTATAAAGCGTTAGCTATTTTTGTAGCAATTGTATTTGTTGTTTTAGGATTCGGGGTAAACTGGCTTACAGCCATTTGTTTCATTATTGGTGCTCTTTTCTCAGGTCTAGCCGGTTTTTTCGGTATGCAGGTAGCAACCATGGCAAATGTTCGTACTGCCAATGCTGCTCGAGTTAGTGGCATTAACAAAGCTTTAGATGTTGCTTTCTCCGGTGGAGCAGTTATGGGAATGAGCGTAGTTGGTTTAGGACTGCTTGGAGTCGGAGGACTTTTCTTTTTATTGGAAGCTTCTCAGGGGGCTGAATCTGCGGCTCAAATTATAACCGGATTTGCTTTCGGTGCATCATCCATTGCGTTATTCGGTCGTGTTGGTGGCGGAATTTATACTAAGGCTGCGGATGTCGGCGCGGATTTAGTA
Organism: Clostridiaceae bacterium; assembly: GCA_003553525.1. GTDB lineage: Bacteria > Bacillota > Clostridia > Peptostreptococcales > T1SED10-28 > Isachenkonia. The sequence goes on along the minus strand of PWEO01000089.1, from coordinate 22,119 downwards.
GGAAAAGTTGAAGCGGGAATCCCTGAAGACGATCCACGTAATCCTGCAACTATTGCGGACAACGTGGGAGATAATGTTGGAGATGTTGCGGGAATGGGAGCTGATCTTTTCGAATCCTATGTAGGATCTATTATTTCAGCCATTGCATTAGGTCTTTTAGCTTTTGGTCTTGAGGGAGCTATGTTCCCATTGCTACTGGCTGCAACAGGGATTTTAGCATCCATTGTCGGAACCTTTTTTGTAAAAGGGAAAGATGGAAGAGATCCACAAAAATCTCTAAAAGCAGGAACATGGGTTAGCGGAATTATTACCGTTGTTGTAGCTTTCTTTTTAAGTAACTTTTTACTTGATGCCACAGGTCCTTTTGTAGCGATTGTTGCCGGACTTGTAGTCGGAATGCTTATTGGTCAATTAACAGAAGTATATACTTCTGAAAAATATGGTTATGTGAAAAAAATTGCAAATCAAGCAGAAACTGGAGCAGCAACTACAATTATTAGTGGCCTATCGGTAGGTATGCTATCCACAGCTATACCAATTATTTTCATTTGCATCGGTATTTTTGTTGCTTATAGCTCTGCCGGGTTATACGGTATTGCACTAGCAGCAGTCGGAATGCTTGCTACAACTGGAATGACCGTAGCAGTAGATGCTTATGGCCCAATTGCGGATAACGCTGGTGGAATCGCAGAAATGTGCGATTTGCCGCCGGAAGTTCGTGAAACAACGGATAAATTAGATGCAGTTGGAAATACCACTGCAGCAATTGGTAAAGGTTTTGCTATCGGTTCTGCCGCATTAACTGCACTCGCACTATTTGCAACATATACAGAGGCTGTTCAATTAACAGAAGTAGGAATTAGTGTAACGGAGCCAACGGTTATTATCGGACTTTTAATCGGAGGAATGCTTCCATTCTTATTCTCAGCTCTTACCATGGAGGCTGTTGGTAAAGCGGCATTCGAAATGATCGGAGAAGTTCGCAGACAGTTCCGAGAGTTTCCTGGGATTATGGAAGGAACAGAGAAGCCTGATTATGCTCGCTGCGTAGACATCAGTACGAAGGCTGCTCTTCGAGAAATGATTGTTCCAGGAATTTTAGCTGTAGCTTCTCCAATTGCAATGGGGATTTTACTAGGACCGGCAGCAGTTGGAGGATTACTAGCCGGAGCCCTAGCAGCAGGTGTTGTACTTGCCATTATGATGGCAAATGCCGGTGGTGCATGGGATAACGCAAAAAAATACATTGAAGGCGGAGAACATGGAGGAAAAGGAAGCGAAGCTCATAAAGCAGCAGTAGTTGGAGATACTGTTGGAGATCCTTTTAAAGATACTTCCGGACCCTCAATCAATATTTTAATCAAGTTGATGACCATTGTATCTGTAGTGTTTGCTCCTTTATTCTTAAGTATTGGCGGACTCCTAAGTCTGTAAGAAGTTTTTCTTTTGTGAAAACTTTATAAGTATTCAAGTGATTTTAAAAGTTCCTAATCTCCAGAGGTTAGGAACTTTTTTCAGTAGGAGGAGTTAAATGAATATACAAGATAGTATTACGAACTATGGGCCAATCCTGTATTCTTATATAACCTTATTAACGTTATTCGGTTTTTTGATTATGGGATGGGACAAGAAAAAAGCAGAAAAACAAAAGGGAAGGACTACAGAAAATAAATTAATTTTTATAGCATTTTTAGGAGGAACTATAGGTATTGCCTTTGGAATGTTGATTTTTAAACATAAAACTTCCAAAAAGAAGTTTTATATTGGAATCCCGGGTATATATGTACTACAATGGGCTGTTTTCTTTGGGGTGCTTTATTATTTGATTTGGTAAGTAACTTTAAGAAAAGAATAGTCGCAAGAAGGAGGGAAAGGATTTGAAAATCAAAGAAAAATTGCTTGATTATATGGAAAGGTCGGCCTACAAGCCGATGCTTAAAAAAGAATTGATGCAGGCCTTTAATATTGAAAAGAGTCAACAAAAAGAGTTTAGCCAAGCTTTAAATGATATGGAAAAAGAAGGTTTGATAATTCAAACGAAAACTAACCGATATGCTGTACCGGAGCGACTGGATTTGGTGGTCGGACGATTGCAAGTCTTTCCGAAGGGTTTTGGGTTTTTAATCTCGGAAAAAAAAGACAGTGATGATCTTTTTATTCCACCAGGAGCAATGAATGGTGCTATGAACAACGATAAAGTTATCGGTAGGATAGAGTCTCCTAAGACCGAAACAAGTCGAGCCGAAGGTGAGATCATCCGAATTATTAAAAGAAGTAATGCGGAAATCGTAGGAACTTATGAAAGCAGTAAAAACTTCGGGTTCGTTATTCCTGATGATAAAAGAATCCAGCAGGATATTTTCATTCCAAAGGGTAGTGAAAATGGAGCATCCACCCGTCAAAAAGTTGTTTGTAAAATTGTCAAATGGCCTGAGGGCAGAAGAAAAAGTCCGGAAGGGGAAGTCAGTGAAATTCTTGGTTACCAGGAAGATAAAGGAGTAGATATCCTCTCAATTATCAAACAACATCAACTTCCCTTGGAATTTCCAAAAAAAGTGGAAAATGAAGCTGAGAACTTTAAACAAGGAGTATCCGAAAATGAATTGAAACGAAGAAAGGATCTTAGAGGCACAACCATTGTAACCATTGATGGGGCTGATGCAAAGGATTTAGACGATGGAGTATCCTTAGAAAAATTGGACAATGGAAACTATAAGCTAGGGGTACATATTGCCGATGTAACTCATTACGTTAGAGAAGGCTCCCCTTTAGATGAAGAAGCTTTAGAAAGAGGGACCAGTGTCTATTTAATTGATCGAGTAATTCCAATGCTTCCAGAAAAACTTTCTAATAACCTGTGCAGTCTAAATCCGAATACAGATAAATTAGCAGTATCGGTTTTTATGGAGATAGACTTTAAAGGCAAAGTGAAAAATGAAGAAATTTTTGAAAGTGTAATTAATTCTAAGGAACGTTTAATCTATGAAGATGTTTCTGATGTTTTGGAAAATGAAGACCAGGAATTGATGAAGAAGTATGAGGATTATATTGAAATGTTTAAAGAAATGAAAGAGTTAAGTGAAATTCTACGAAAAAAACGAATGGATCGTGGAGCTATTGATTTCGATTTTCCGGAAGCTAGAATTATTTTGGATGATGAAGGGAACCCGGTGGATATCCAAGAAGAAGAGCGAAGAATCGCCAACAGAATCATTGAAGAGTTTATGTTAGTATGTAATGAAACCATAGCAGAACGATACCACTGGTTGGAGATTCCGTTCTTATATAGAGTTCATGAAGAACCAGATCTTGAAGAAATCCAGGAATTTAACCGCTTTATTTATAATTTCGGATATCAAATAAAAGGGATCCAAAATGAGGTGCACCCTAAAGCACTGCAAGAGATCAATGAAAAGGTTAAAGGGAAAAAAGAGGAGAAAATGCTTAATACGCTAATGTTACGATCACTTCAAAAGGCCGAGTATTCAGCAGATAATATAGGGCACTTTGGGCTTGCATCGGAATATTATAGTCATTTTACATCTCCAATTCGTCGATATCCCGATTTGATGATTCATCGAATCATCAAATGGCACTTAAACAACGAGCTATCGAAAAATGTTTTAAAAAAACTAGAAAAGAATTTACCGAAAGTAGCAGATCAATCCTCAACGAGAGAAAGGGAAGCTATGGCGGCCGAACGTGAGACCGTAGACCTTAAGAAAGCAGAATACATGTCCAACAAGATTGGTGAAGAATTTGAAGGGGTTATTACCAGCTTAACTTCCTTTGGTATTTTTGTAGAACTGCCTAATACTATAGAAGGGTTAATTCGTCTAAGCTCACTTACTGATGATTATTATCATTATGACCGTGAAAAACAACAGATTTTGGGAGAGCGTACCAATCGACAATTCCGAATTGGAGAATCTGTGGTGGTTAAGGTTGAAAAGGTAAATGTTATGGAAGGAGAAGTGAACTTTAGCTTGGTCAATAGAGAAACAGAAGATAGTGACCAAGACAATAGTGAGAAAATTTCTGAAAAATAATCTAACAAATCAATATTTACAGACACGTTAAAGTGAGGGCAAGGGCAACGTTCAATAAATTGACAGTTGTCCTATCTCATGTTATAATTGCTCTAGCAGCATAAGCAAAGTAGCTTGATTACGCAGTTAAAGGATGAAGTTTATGGCAAATCAAAAGGGTAAAGTACTGGCAACGAATCGAAAAGCAAGACACGAATACTTCATTGAAGAAGCTTTGGAAGCTGGGATTGTCCTGGTAGGTACCGAAGTAAAATCTATTCGTATGGGCAAAATCAATATTAAAGAAGGCTATGCTCAAGTTAACGGAGAAGAAGTGTTTCTTCACGGAGTACACATCAGCCCATATGAAAAGGGAAATATTTACAATAAAGATCCTTTGCGGGTTCGAAAACTTTTGCTTCATAAAAAAGAAATTCGTAAGCTTATCGGTTATATAAAACAAAAAGGATATACTTTAATCCCTTTAGAGGTTTACCTGAAAAACGGAATGGTTAAGATTTCCATTGGCGTTGCTAAAGGAAAAGCTATCCATGACAAACGACGGGATATTGCAAAAAGAGATGCTGATCGTAACATCCAAAAAGCTCTACGACAGCGTCAAAAAGAGATTTAGGGGGCGTACTGGTTTCGACGGGGGTCTGTATCCATCAGTAGCGAGTCGTGTTTTGCTCTTTCACACGTAAAAAAACTGAGCACTAAAGATAAACGCAGATAACAATAACTACGCATTAGCTGCCTAATTTATTAGGTAGCCCGTCTCTTCTAAGTTCCCACAGCTTAGGATGAGGCGCCAACCAATGTGGGGAACGACTTAGCGGATGTCCTGACGCTAAGTTGTACAATTAGGACTAGCTGATCTTAAAGCCTGTTACTGGGCGTTTTGAAAGGCGAATTTCAAAATAGTAACTGCACTCGGAGAAGCTGATGGTGAAGGGCTTTCGGACGTGGGTTCAATTCCCACCGCCTCCACCAATTTAAAACAATGCATTATGGTAAACCATAATGCTTTTTTATTGTAATTAATAAGTTAACTAGATGAATATTTTGTTACATATGATTATTAAAATCGCTTTCCATACTTTAACAAATATTTTACATGCTTTTAGACTATTACACAAATTAAGAGAAAAGAGGGACTTAATGAATAAGAAAGAAGAATTATTACCGATTCTCGCAGGACTTTTGGTTGCTGTTATATTTGGATTTTCCTTTACCTTTACAAAAGGAGCCTTAGAATTATTAGATCCTTTTCATTTACTAGGACTCCGTTTCTTATTCGCTAGCTCTTTACTATGGATTTTGAGGTTATTTAATGTTATCAAAATCAATTTTTCCGGACGAAGAATGAAACCCTTATTCTTTTTAACCTTATTTCAACCGATACTGTACTTTATTTGTGAGGTTACAGGGGTTGATATGACATCTGCTTCTGAGAGCGGGATGATGATTTCATTAATTCCGGTGGTGGCAGCCATCCTGGGAGTGATATTTCTCAATGAAAAACCGAGTAAAAAACAATGGTTTTTCATATTCTTATCCGTTGCCGGTGTAATCTTTATCACCATTATGCGGGAAAGTGAAGTGGAAGGCAATTATGTTGGGATGTTGGTTCTGTTGGGAGCGGTCTTTTCTGCAGGAGCATTTAATATTTTATCCCGAAAATCTTCTCTATATTTTAATGCAATAGAGATTACTTTTTTTATGATGATGGTAGGTCTTGTGGTCTTTAATGGAATAGCAATCACAGATCATATAGTACGAGGAGAAATAACACATTACTTTACTCCGCTCTTAAATCTCAATGCTTTAGTTGCCGTAACCTATTTGGGAATACTATCTTCAGTTGTGGCTTTTTTCATGCTGAATTTTATGCTTTCAAAAATTGAAGCTACAAAATCCGCAGTTTTTGGAAATTTGGTTACAGTGGTCTCTATAATTGCTGGTATACTTGTTTTGGGAGAACCCTTTTACTGGTTTCATATAGTTGGAGCAATATTGATTTTGCTTGGAGTATGGGGAACGAATTACTATGGAATTAAACCTGGTAATAGAAAGCCGTCTGTTGAACAAAAAGAGATTTCTAAGAGTTTTGATTGATTTATTCTGACAACTTTGTTATAATCAATTTTATACTTATATAATTTAAATGCGATGATTAGAAGTAGTAGACAGTAACTTTGTTTTACAGAGAGCCATGAAGGGTGGAATATGGCAAACAAAGTCGTCGAACTCGTCTAAGGAGCAGTCTGGCTGAAAACATTAAGTTAGACCGGTTACGATCCGTTAATCGAAGAGTGGATAAGTGAATTAATCCTTATCAATTAGTGTGGTACCGCGAATCTTCGTCTCTAAATGAGAGGAAGATTTTTTTGATGAAAGAAATATGCATGAAATTAGAATCATTAAAGGAGGAAAAAAAATGAACGCAAATCCTAGTTATCATCCTGAATCTATTGAAAAGAAGTGGCAAGACCGATGGGAAGAAAAACAAGTATTTCATGTAAAAGAAAGTGATGATCGTCCGAAGTTTTATGCTTTGATCGAGTTTCCTTATCCTTCGGGACAGGGGCTTCATGTAGGACATCCAAGACCTTATACAGCCCTGGATGTGGTGGCTAGAAAAAGAAGGATGCAAGGATATAATGTATTATTTCCTATGGGTTGGGATGCTTTTGGCTTACCTACGGAAAATTATGCAATAAAGAATAAAATACACCCGGAAAAAGTTACTAAACAAAATGTGGCTCGATTTAAAGCACAGTTGCAATCTTTAGGATTCTCATTTGATTGGTCCAGAGAAATAAATACCACGGATCCGAGTTACTATAAATGGACACAGTGGATTTTTCTAAAACTATTTGAGAAAGGCTTAGCCTATAAGCAGGAGATCCCTATAAATTGGTGTACCTCGTGCAAAATTGGACTTTCCAATGAAGAGGTAGTACAGGGGGGCTGTGAGCGCTGCGGTGGAGAAGTGGTTCAAAAAGTTAAAAATCAATGGATGTTAAAGATTACGGAGTATGCTGAAAGACTAATTAATGATCTGGATGAAGTGGATTACATTGAACGGGTAAAAACTCAGCAAAAAAATTGGATAGGAAAGTCTAAAGGCATGGAAATAAAGTTTTTTATTGAGGGATCCGAAGAAGTTTTAAAAGTATTCACCACGAGACCGGATACCCTTTTCGGCGCAACCTATATGGTAATTTCACCGGAACATCCGATACTAAGCAAGCTAAAAAGTCAGATAGAAAACTTTAATGAAGTTCATCACTATCAGCATGAAGCTTCGAAAAAGTCGGATTTTGAGCGTAGTGAACTTGTTAAAGAGAAAACCGGCATTGAGCTAAAAGGTATTAAGGCTATTAATCCTGCATCGAAGGAAAAAATGACGGTATGGATTTCTGACTATGTATTAATGAGTTATGGAACTGGAGCTATTATGGCAGTACCCGGTCACGATAATCGAGACTGGGAGTTTGCAAATAAGTTTGGACTTCCCATTAAAGAGGTGGTAAAAGGTGGGGATGTTTCTGTTGAAGCTTTCACCGAAGTGGATAAAGGAATCCTAGTAAACTCTGGTTTCATTAATGGTCTAAAACCTCAGGAAGGAATCGACAAAATCAGTGAATGGCTTGAAAAGGAAGAACTTGGAGAGAATAAAGTTAATTATAAACTGCGGGACTGGGTTTTTTCTAGACAACGGTATTGGGGAGAACCGATCCCTCTGGTCTACTGTGATGACTGTGGATGGGTTCCACTTCCTGAAAAGGATCTTCCACTTAAACTTCCAAAAGTGGATAATTATGAACCTACCGATGATGGCGAGTCCCCATTAGCAAATATTAAAGATTGGGTAATAACCATGTGTCCTTCCTGTAATAAAGAAGGAAGACGGGAAACCGATACAATGCCACAGTGGGCAGGTTCCTCCTGGTATTATTTGCGGTACATGGACCCGAATAATGATAATGCCTTAGCTTCTAAAGAGCGACTGGACTACTGGCTGCCTGTAGATTGGTATAATGGTGGGATGGAACACACCACACTCCACTTATTATATTCTAGATTCTGGCATAAATTCTTATATGATATCAATGTGGTACCGACAAAAGAGCCTTATTATAAACGAACTTCCCATGGGATGATTCTTGGAGAAAATAATGAGAAAATGTCGAAGTCCAAGGGGAATGTAGTAAATCCTGACGAAATTGTGGAGGAGTTTGGAGCGGATACTCTTCGGGTCTACGAAATGTTTATCGGTGACTTTGAAAAAAGCGTACCTTGGTCACAAAACGGAGTCAAGGGATGCCGAAGATTTTTGGATCGGGTATGGAAAATTCAAGATATAATGGTAGATAGTGACGAATTTTCGAAGGAGCTTGAAGTGAAAATGCATCAAACTATAAAGAAAGTCAGCGAAGACTATGAAAACTTAAAGTATAATACCGGTATTGCTGCACTGATGACACTAATTAATGAATTCTATGATCTTGGTAGCGTTACAAAGGCAGAGTTTAAAACTTTATTGATGCTTCTAAACCCTGTAGCACCTCATATAACGGAAGAGTTATGGGAAGTTTTAGGGCACAATGAGGGAATTGTCGAACAACACTGGCCTACTTGGGATGAAGAAAAAACTGTAGATAAGTACATCGAAATTGCTGTACAAGTTAATGGTAAAGTTCGAGGAAAAGTAGAAGTCGAGGCGGAGGCATCAAAAGAAATCGTAGAAAAACTTGCCAAGGAAACAGAAGGGATTAAGGAACATTTGGAAAACCGTCAAATTGTAAAAGAGATCTATGTTCCCGGTAGAATCTATAATATCGTGGTTAAGGGATAATCTCTAATACTATTTTAAGACTACTTTGTTTGTAGCGGAAAAATTTCTCTCTTGATACTTAAGGAACAGGCATAATCAAATACAAGTGATTTTACTGAGCTAAAATTCCATAACAAAAAGGAGACCGGCTATACTAACGGTCTCCTTTTTGTTATCAGATAAGTGTTATATGAAGGATTCTATACTTTCCTATTCTTTAACTTTTTATAGCATCTCAAAATATTTTAAGAAATACTATAGAGACTATACACTTTTTTAAGGTGCTTCAATGACTTTTGTGTTTCTTGATTTTGATAACAAATAATTCCCAGGTAGTAATTACTCCATAGAGCAAAGAAAAACCCAGATTTCATTTCAATGATAAAACTCTCGACAACCCCTTTTTCAAACGCCTCCCTTAGTCGATTCATATTAAAAGTTTTCTGCCTGAATAAGCTTAAGTCCATGGTTATCAGGATCTTCTTCGATCAATCGATCCAATGAAGATAGCCTAACAGAGACTGTAATGGCAAAAAGAACTCTTCTTCTGTTCGACCTTACTTAAAAAGCCTAAAGAAGAATCCGGTTCACTTAAGTGATAATAAGGATTATCAAATTTTTTATTGTACATGCCTCCTGGTAGTTATAAAGTAATAAATCAGTCTGGTTATTATAAATCCATATGACACATCATAAAATGTATAGTAATAAATGTCAATCAGATTTATAGAATGAGGGGTTTAGTATAGCATCTAAAGAATCTCTGTGTTAAAATGTTTATAGATGTATAGCTAATAATATTTTTATAGGATAGAAAGGATACAATAGGAGGAATTTCCATGTCTTGTAGTACATGTAAAAAAAGTTGTCAAAAAAATGAAGTCCGATGCCCCTTATGCCACTCTCCCACTCATAAAGTTATCACTAATGAGGTATATGGAATGATTAAGGAATCGGTGCGACCCTATGTTCATAGTGCCCACTTCCATTTATGTGACAATGAAAATTGCGAAGTGGTTTTTTGTTCAGCTGATTCGGAAGAAATATTACTCACTCAAGACATTATTAAGCAACCGCTTAAACTTGAGGGAAATAGATTAGGAAGTGAAAAGACAGACGATGTATAGTACTAAGAGAAGACCGAACATCACTCCCGTAATATTAGCCGGAGGAGCCAACAGCCGGATGGGAAAAAACAAAGCATTATTGAAAATTGATAATCAGAAAATCATAGAGATCATGGTTCAAAAACTTGAAAGAATATTTGATCAAACTGTATATATTGTAACAAATCAGAGTGAATTATACGATTTTTTAGAAAATGTAATCTTTGTAGAGGATCTTGTAAATGTCGATAAAAAAAATTCTTTGGTAGGACTTTATTCCGGTTTAGCGCAGATTCCAACGGATTATGGTTTTTTTCTACCCTGTGATATGCCCTTTGTTAATGAAGGTCTGATCAACTATCTTACGGGCTTATCTAAGGATTATGATGTGGTAGTACCTAAAATCAAGGAATATTATCAACCGTTACATGGGATTTACCATAAAAACTGTTTAAGCCCTATAAAACATATGATAGATAGAGAGCATTATAAGATTATAGACTTTTTTCCGAAAGTCAAAGTAGGAACCGTGGGTGAAGAAATAATTCATCGTTTTGATCCTGAAGAAACCAGTTTTTTTAATATCAATAATAAAGAGGACTATGAGCGAGCGAAAGTAATAAGCAATTATTCAAGGAGGAAGGCAAATGGAAATTATGAGTAAAGAAGGAAGAATTGAAATTTCTAATGAAGTAATTATGACAGTCATTCGAGAAGCTGTAAAAGATGTAGAGGGCGTCGTTTCTTTTTCCAGTGGAGTTTCGGGTTCGTTTGCTGAAGTCTTTAGCAATAAAACTTCCAGTAAAAAGGGAGTGAAAATTCAAAAAGGGGAAGAAGAAATTGTGGTTAATATATCGGTTGTTATCCAACTAGGTATTCGAATTCCCGATGTTATAGAAAAAGTACAAAAACGAATAAAAGAAATGGTCCAATCTATGACGGATATCCCGGTTGAACAAGTTAATGTATACATTCAAGATATAGAAATCTAAAACATTATATCGTTATTAAATAAGGAAATATATTTTGCATAACTCTATGGCAATTCTATTTTTCTTTTGATATAATAACATTCGCGTGACAAAAAATCATAAGTATATGAACTGGGAGGCAGCAGCATGGAGATATTTTTCGGTGTACTAGGAGGACTTGGTCTCTTCCTTTACGGTATGCATGTTATGAGTACGAGCTTACAACGGGCAGCCGGAGATAAATTAAAGGATATTATCGGACTTTTAACTACCAACAGACTTCTAGGTGTAGTTGTGGGCGCGGTAGTTACCGCTATTGTACAAAGTAGTAGTGCCACTACGGTAATGGTTGTAGGATTCGTAAATGCAGGTATGATGAATCTTAGTCAAGCTGTAGGAGTTATCATGGGTGCTAATATTGGTACCACTGTTACGGCTCAAGTTATTTCTTTTAGAGTTGATCAATATGCGCCGATTGTTATCGGGGTTGCTGTTATTATATGGCTGGTAACAAAAAACCGTAAAATCAAACAGATTGCAGAAGCTTTTATTGGTTTTGGCATTTTATTTGTTGGTATGACTTTCATGGGAGATGCCCTAAGGCCACTTAGAGAAATGCAAGCTTTCCAGGATTTGATCATTAGTTTTTCAGATAATCCTTTATTAGGAGTATTAGCCGGTTTTTTCATTACTGTTGCACTGCAAAGTAGTACCGCATCGACCAGTATTGTGCTGGCATTATCTCTACAAGGCTTGGTACCTTTAAATGCAGCGTTACCGGTATTATTTGGAATTAATATAGGAACCACCGTAACTGCAATCATTTCTTCAATCGGAGCGAATAGAACTGCCCGTAGAGCTGCAGCGGCCCACTTTGTATTTAATGTGGTGGGAACTTTGATATTTTTAATATTCCTTAGAGCGCCATTGTACTGGGTAGTAGAACAGTTGTCACCTGATAGTGTTACACGTCAAATTGCGAATGCTCATACGATTTTTAATATTGTCAGTACTCTAATGCTATTGCCTTTTGCAGGTCTAATCGTTAAAACCGCGAAAAAAATTGTACCGGGAGAAGAAGATATTCAAGAGGGTATCAAATACATTGATATTCGATTGTTGGAAACTCCTTCTATTGCATTGAACTCCGCAATGCGGGAAACCCTACATATGGGGAACACTGCTAAAAAAACTCTTCATACGGCACTGCAAGGATTTTTCAATAAAAATGAAAAAGCCATCATGGAAGGTTTTAGAATTGAGAAGATTGTAAATGAAATTGAACGAGAGCTCTCGGCATATTTAGTTAAACTCTCAAATACCGATATATCGAAGAAAAACCGGGAAATTCTCACCGGACTATTTAATACAATCAATGATATTGAGCGAGTAGGAGATCATGCAGATAATATTGCAGAACTTGCTTTATATAAGTTGGAAAACGATTTATTCTTTTCAGAAGAAGCAAATGATGAATTGGATAAAATGAGCACGATGACTATTGATGCCTATGAAAAATCTCTGACTGCCATGACAAACTTAGATCAGTCTCTAGCATTAGAAGTCTTAGAAATAGAGAACCGAGTAGATGAAATGGAGAAAAACTTACGTGCTAATCATATTGATCGGTTGAATAGAAATCTTTGTAATACCGGATCCGGAGTAGTGTTTTTAGATATTATCAGTAATTTAGAAAGAATTAGCGACCACGCTTCAAACATCGCTTACTCTGTACTAGATCAAATTAAACTAAATTCTCAGGCGTAGGTAGAAGAACTATATTATTGATAAATATATAACCCTATTTCCTAAGAGAAATGGGGTTATTTTGTATGTTATTGGGTATATTAACTGAAAGAGTAAAGGAGAGGATAGACATGAAAAAAATAGGGGCATTATTTGACGTAGATGGTACCTTATATAGAGATTCCTTAATGGTGGAACATTTTAAGAAAATGATTAAGTATGAAATAATTGATCCTTCAATATGGCATAATGAAGCTAAACAAACTTTTCATAACTGGGATAAAAGACAAGGGAACTATGAAGACTATCTCTTGGAAGTAGCCCAAATATATATAAATTCTGTGAAGGGTATTAATCGAAAGCATATGGAATTCATGTGTGACCAGGTAATTGCTACAAAAGGAGAACGGGTATACGTGTATACCCGCGATAAAATTCAATGGCATAAGGATCAAGGGCATACCATTATTTTCATTTCCGGAGGACCGGATTACTTAGTAGAGAAAATGGCGGAAAAATATGGGGTGCAGGATTTTGTTGGGACTAGATATCATGTGGATAGTGAGGGAATCTTAACAGGAGAAATTGATCAAATGTGGGACTCTCACAGCAAAGAAGAAGCCATTAAAAATTTCCAAGAAAAGTATGATTTGGACTTATCCAAGAGTTATGCCTATGGAGATACCAATGGTGATATTTCCATGTTGAGAGCCGTGGGTAATCCAACAGCCGTTAATCCTGTAAAAGAACTGCTGATAAATATTAAAAAAGATAGTTTATTGAAAGAAAGAGTTAATTTGGTAGTAGAGCGAAAAGATGTAATTTATAAATTGAATACTGATGTGGAAATCCTAGATTAAAATATATAACGAATTTTCATTGGTAAAATAGAAGTTGGAATAGCCATCATTTAAATTTCTTGAAGAATAGCAGAAAGAGAACATCATAAAAACGTAACTCCATTCATAGAATATTCTTCAACTATGAATGGAGTTATGTTTTTTTATTTAATTATTATACTATAGTTTTCAGTCGATCAATGACTAGGTTATTATTCTACAATAACATATTCTTCATCCATTATCTCAAAAAGATCAGAAGCTCCAGCTGTTACATACACATCCTTACTTTCTGTAATCAAGATCGCTTCAATATCATCCATTTCATTAATAAAGTTTAGACCATCTTCAAGACCCATAACAAAAACTGCAGTAGAAAGAATGTCTCCTTGTAGAGCGGTATCAGATATAACTGTAACACTGGATAATTGATTGTCTGTAGGATAGCCGGTAAAAGGATTTAGAATATGGTGATACAATTGGCCATTTTTCTTAAAGTAACGTTCATAATCACCGGAAGATACAACAGCCATATCCGAAGAAAAGAGCCTTCCTACCACACCGGATTCTCCGATTTCCGGATTGCTGATGCCAATTCTCCAGTCATTGCCATCAGGGTTTCCGCCGAGTACATAAACATCTCCGCCAAAATCCACAATAGCATGTTCAACTCCATGTTCCTTTATAATTCGAATAGCTTCATCCACAGCATACCCTTTAGCGATGCCTCCTAAATTTATAATCATTTCAGGGTCATCAATTTTTGCTTCATAACTATCCTCATTGAGAGTTAGTTGATCCAGATCAAAGTGACCCAGCAATGCTTCAATTTCACTTTTATCAGGAACTCTCTGATCATCGCCACCAATATCCCAAAGATCAATCAGTGCACCAATTCCGATATTAAATGTTTCATTGGTTATTTCTTTATACTCCTTACCCAATTGTAACAAATAGAAGGTCTCAGGATCAACGGTAACTGCTGATTCACCGGCCTGGTCATTAAGTCTAGATACATCACTATCCTCAATATTAATACTCATCAAATTCTCAATTTCATTAACTCGTGTAAAAACCTCATTAATAATGTCTTGCCCCTGTTCTTCGTCGGGAGCATAAAGGGTTATTTGGTTATAGGTCCCCAAGGCAAATTTACTTTGCTGGACCAATTGAAAATCCTCTTGTTCTGAGCACCCGAATAAAAGTATAAAAGTAGTAAAAGCGATCCCTAAGAAAAAGGAATTTTTCATATTGTTTTTCACATTAAACACTCCTCTGATTAAAGATAATAAAATATAGTCCATTCATTTTAAAGGTTAATAGTCCTTTACATACAATAAATCCATTCTACTATTAAAACGGTGATGCATCAAGCTGGTTGCGATATAAAATCCTTTATTACGATACAAATTACGACCAATGATATTAGACTCAGTTATGATAATATAAACCCGTTGCAAAGGAGTGTTTCGTAACCGATAGAATTCTTCAATATCTGTAAGGCAGTTATCAACCAATATAGAACCATAACCTTGTCCACGAAAATCCTTAAGAATTGACATCTGAAATATCTCTACCATTCCTGAGTTGATTCCTTCTTTTATAGACCAAGTAATACCTCCAATAATTTTATTGTTTTTCATGACCACAAGGGATCGATTAGAAAAAATACAGGCATTTGCATACTGTTCCGCGAGATCTTGAAAAGAACCATAGCGATTCAAATAATCATTAATAAAATAATTTTGCATATTTTCTGTTGCCAATTTTACTTCTGTCATTAAATAATCCTCCTATAGATACATCAACAATTGAAAATCCTCTTCATTACTTTATCAAAAGAATAAAGGATAGTCAATTTACACTTGAAATTATTCCAAAGTAATGTATAATAATACTTAACACAGTTTAATTATACGAGGTGGTGGTAAATGTGCAAAAGAAAGATAATAACAAATTATTAAAGTCCTATGAAACCTTTGAAAAGAACCACGCCAATACCAATCAAGAAGTAAAGGGATATTGGGAATGGAACAAGCTTTATAATAATCGAAACCAGCGAATTGATGCATGGAAAAACAGTAGATAAGTATCTACTGTTTTTAAAGTTCTGATTATATCACATTTTTTGTAAATCATATTAGATAACTACACCAATATGATAATTAATTGAAAAGTTTCCAAGCCAATCTTTTAAGAATTAAAAGAGCACTTTTAGGAAACTATTTTCCGATAAGCATAGTAATGTCCATCAGTTCCCGTTGCAGTTCGAGAAGTTTATTCTTTATCTTATCATATTCTTTTTCCAGAACTATTTCATCTAAGAATCGATCGGTCTTATCTTCTAAGTTTTGAAACTGGTTCAATACTTCTTGAAGTTCTTTTTTAATTACTTCTTTACGTTCAACCGGCTTAAGCATTTCGCCGGATTCTTCTTTAAGTACGGATTCTTCAACGGTGAAGGAGTATCCCATTGAAGGTATTAAAGATTTCAGTCCATATTTATCTTTAATTAATTCATACAATCCCCTCGAATTCTCCTCTTCACCATGGACTAAAAAAATTTTTTGTGGTTTTTTCTCGAAATGTCCCACCCAGTCAATCAAACCTTCTTGGTCAGCGTGGGCTGAAAATCCTTCCACGCTGTGAATCGATGCTTTAACAGCAATTTCTTCACCAAGGATTTTCACAGATTTTATGCCTTCCTGTAGAATTCTTCCCAAGGTACCGTGGGCCTGGTAACCTACAAATACTACTGCATTTTTATCTTTCCATAAGTTATGCTTCAAATGATGTCTTACACGGCCGGCAGTACACATACCGCTGGCAGAGATAATAACCTTGGGATAGTCGGCATCATTTAATCTCATGGATTCTTTGTGATCTCTGACGTAATACAGGTTTTCAAAATCCAAGGGATTATTGCCTTCTAAAATATATTTCCGTGCTTCGTCGTCAAAAGCATAGGTGTTTTTTTTGAAAATTTCAGTAGCTGAAATAGCCATAGGACTATCAATATAAATCGGGATTTTCAAAAATTCTTCAATATTGTCATGTTCTTCATAATATTTATGAAGTTCATAAATCAGTTCCTGGGTTCGTCCAACAGCAAAGGATGGAATAATAACAGTACCATTTTTCGATACGGTATCATTAATGATTTTCATCAATTTTTTCATTCGAAATTCTTTGTTTTCATGGATTCGGTTACCGTAGGTAGATTCTAGAATTAAATAATCAGCCTCTTTCACAAACTTAGGGTCACGGATAATAGGTTTTCCCGGTGATCCTAAGTCACCGGAGAAAACAATTTTTACAGTATCTTCCTGTTCTTTAATCCATAATTCCACAATGGAGGAACCTAATATATGTCCGGCATCTATAAAGCGAACGGAGATCCCTTCCGTAATATCAACCTTTTGATCATAGAGTACAGGTTCGAAATATCGAAGACTATTTTCAGCATCTTCAACAGTATATAGGGGCTCAAGGGTGTTTTTGCCGGAACGTTTTCTAGACTTATTTATCCATTTAGTATCCTGCTCATGAATGTGTCCACTGTCTTTAAGCATAATATCGGATAAATCATAGGTAGCGTTAGTGCAGTAAATTTTCCCTTGAAAACCTTCCTTAACCAGTTTTGGAATTCTTCCGCTGTGGTCAATATGGGCATGACTAAGAAGCATAAAGTCAATTTCCTTAGGATTGAATTGAAAAGGTTCGTGATTAAGCTTTTCAAGTTCTTCGCTTCCTTGGAACAAGCCGCAATCGATTAATAATTTATATTTTTTTGTGGCAATTAAAATATTACTTCCGGTTACAACCTTTGCAGCACCTAAAAATTGTATGTTCATGATATTCCTCCTCTGATTATAATAGTAAAATATGGTTATAAGTATTCTATACCCAAAAGTTTAGTTGAAATATCTAATACAATAAATTTCACTGAAAAGTCAAGATTAACTTTATATTTTTTAAAATTTAGATCAAGTATGGACATAATCATAAAAGTATATCTATGATAATTAACATAAAGGAGGGTTTCCCCTATGATCGGAACGATGGAAATTGGTTTAAGGTTGGCTTTAGCAGCCTTTATGGGTGGGGTAATCGGTTTTGAAAGAGAAATCAGTAACCGTCCCGCAGGATTTCGTACTCATATTTTAGTTACTTTAGGCTCTTGCTTAATAATGATATTATCTGCCTATGGTTTTCATGGTTTAGGTCCTGATGGATCTGGAGGAGAACCAGCGAGATTAGCAGCACAAGTAGTAAGTGGGATCGGTTTCTTAGGAGCGGGAACTATCTTGCGGGAAGGTACTAATGTCCGAGGACTTACCACTGCTGCTAGTATTTGGATTAGCGGTGGAATCGGATTAGCTATCGGACTAGGTTACTATGCAGCAGCTTCTTTTACTACTTTTCTTGCTCTTTTTTCCTTGATGGGTCTAAAAGCTTTAGAAGGTAAAATATACAAGATAAAAAGATTTTCACAAGTTCGATTTAAGGCGGTCGGACGTCCGGGTTTAGTCGGAGAAATCGGTACGATTTTTGGGAAATATCAAATCAACATTAAAAATATCATTGTAGACCAAAAAAGTTATAGCGATGAAGAGATTGAAAAAGACCTGGAGATTACTTTTTTCATAAGGACACCTAAAAATTTTAAACGATCAGCGTGCTACGCAGAATTAAAAAAAATCAAGGGTGTAGAAAGTATTATTTGGGATGAGGAGGAACTAACTTAGTGTTTCAACTTAAAAATCCTGAATAATTGAAATATTATCTTGATTTCTATTTCTGTGTTTTTTCTTTTATGATATACTTTATAAAGCAGAAAAAAATTATGGAGGTAGCTTGATGGAACATTATATTTTTATTATTATCTTTGAATTAGTCGTAGGAATGTTTACAGCAATAAAAGCCAAAGAAAAAAATCGCAATCCTTTTATCTGGTTTTTTCTAGGATTCATCTTTTCTGTAATAGCATTACTGGTTATTTTTTTACTGCCTTATAAAGAAAATAACGAGGATTAATTTTTTTAGTATGAGTATAAAAGCCTGTAATTAATAGTAGAGAGGAAATATTATGAGTGATATAAAAAACACCAGGAACAAAATTAATGAAATAGATCAACAAATTTCATATTTATTGAAAGAGCGCTTTTTAATGTTAGAAGATATTATGGAGTATAAAATCTTAAATGAAGAGTATATTGAAAATCCTTCTCGAGAAAGGGAAGTAATAGAGAAAATCACACAGGAAGCG
This sequence comes from Clostridiaceae bacterium, assembly GCA_003553525.1. Taxonomy (GTDB): domain Bacteria; phylum Bacillota; class Clostridia; order Peptostreptococcales; family T1SED10-28; genus Isachenkonia. Next base: position 3,317 of record PWEO01000089.1, on the reverse strand, counting down.
AGTAACTATGGTCCTTATTTTGAAGAAATCTATCAAAAAATCATGGACGTAAGCAAATGTTATCAATGGAACAATTTGTTTAATAATAATATATATATTATCGGTTTTATGGCAGTTGGTAAAACCACCCTGGGGAAAAAATTATCACAAAAGATAAAATGGGATTTTTTAGATACGGATCTTTATATAGAAAAGTTGGAACAACAAAAAATTAAAGAGATTTTTACAGAATCAGGAGAAGAATATTTTCGAGACTTAGAAACAAAATTAATAGAAAACATTCAAAAACAATGGGATATCCATAAGTACAAAAAAGTAATAGCATGTGGTGGCGGGATAATTTTAAATCCTCAAAACGTACAAACCATGAAAAAGAATGGAGTCATCGTTCATCTGGAAGGGAATATTAATACTATCTATAATCGATTAATTCTTGACCAGACCAGACCTTTAGTAGCAGATGAAAAGCATCTGAAAAAAAGAATAGAAAAACTTATGGAAGATCGCCGGAATATCTATAACAAAGTGGCGGATATCTCACTTCATGTCGGAGAAGAAACACCTAATAATCTTGTTCAGGAGCTTATTCGAAAATTAGAAGATCATGAGAGAGAAAGATCACTTTCAAACTAGAAGGTGATTTTTTCCTTAAATTTAAAAAGAAATTGACCTAACAAAAGATTATAGTAAAAATGTTGAATATATATAATTAATTACTTAAATTTATTAATAGGTGGACAATCTTACACTGATTATATATAATGCATATATTAATAAAATTAACACCATATTAATATGTTGCGGGACGAACGATAAGCTAGATTATTTTAAGAAAATACGAAGGAAGGATTGGTCAAAATGGAAACAGAACTCAAAGAAATACTCTCCAAGGACAAACTCTTTACATTGCCTCCTTGGACCCATCAAGAAAAGTATCTAAAAGAAATTTTATCCATCCACAGCTATATAAAATTCGTCTCTTTGGTTGGTGTAGACCTTGGAGGGAATGATACTGATGAAAAAATTCCCGTATCGTTGTTTTTAAAAGAATTGAATAGTTTTTTAAAAGAAGGTGTACAGACAGACGGCTCCAGCGTTATTTTGCACAAAATTGCTACGTTGAATAATGCGAAAGTGGACCTAATCCCGGACTTAGAAGTTAACTGGTTTGTGGATTACAATTATTATCATGATGATTTGAAAACTAATATGCCCTTAGGTACATTAAGAATTCCTGCATTTTTAAAACACAATGAAAAAATGGTGGATTCACGATCGATTCTAAAAAGAGCTGAAAGCTATTTTGAAGAATTTATGCTTTCGTCTATTGATAAATATAAAGACGGACCTCTGACAGATTTTTATGATAAAGGAGTACAAAAGGTATATTTAACAACCGCCACGGAACTGGAATTCTGGGTAAAAAGCCCAGAAGAATCTGCTGATGAAGAAAAACTAACGACCTCTCAGATGCTGAAGGAACAATATTGGAAACGAACCAAAGGAAATGTAAGAACCGCTTTGGAAGAAGTAATGATTGTTTTAGAAGATTATGGATTCGGGCCGGAAATGGCTCACAAAGAAGTGGGAGGAGTCAGTGCAAAAATAGGATTAAAGGGAAAGTTTAATCACGTAATGGAGCAGTTGGAAGTAGACTGGAAATATAGTACTGCCCTTCAAGCAGCAGATAATGAACTGTTTATTCGAGAACTAATTGAAGAAGTATTTGAATATTACGGTTTGGAAGTTACTTTTTCTGCAAAGCCAATTGAAGGTGTTGCAGGAAGCGGAAAACACACACATGTTGGGGTGCAGTACCAGTTAAAAAATGGTAAAAAAATAAACGCTTTTGTTCCTGACGATATTAAGAAAGACTTTTTAAACCCTGTGGGATGGGGGGCCTTCCTTGGGATTCTTAAAAATTATGATGTGATCAATCCTTTTATTAACTCTACGAATGATGCCTTTAATAGATTAAAGCCCGGTTTTGAAGCCCCTGTTTCTATTGTAGGCTCTGTGGGTCATACCCCGGATATTCCTTCGAGAAACCGTACAGTTCTTCTGGGGCTTGTTCGGGATATTATCAATCCCCATGCAACCCGATTTGAACTGCGCTCACCTAGCCCGAACTCGAATACCTATATCTATGTTGCCGCTATGTATCAATCAATGCTAGACGGTATTAAAGAAGTATTAGCGGGGAATCTATCGGCGAAGGATATTGAAAGGGAATATTCGAAATCACTAGGAGAAGAAAAATTCTATTTGGAAAAAGACCGAGTCTATCGAAGTGAAAAAGATGTTTTTGACGATTATACGGAAGATGAACGTCAAAGAATGTTCGGTAAATCCCCGGCTACTGTATGGGAATGTATTCATATTTTCAATCAAAATTATGACAAGAAATTAATGCTCCATAGAGGTGGGGTTTTTGAAGAAAAAATAATCAATTCCATTATTGAAGCTAACTTAGATATTTGGATTAAAGAACTGGTCGGACGAATATTGCCACAAAACATTGAACTGGTAAGAGCATGTAAAAGACTCCACGGGAATCAGAATTTATCGGATTTGGACGTTGTGAACTGGGAAAAAATTAATAAAATTCGTTATGAACTGATGAAGGATCGACTGGATAAAACATCTTTGTTCTCAAAAATTAAGAAAGAACTTAAGGATAAGAACTACTTAGAGGCCTCTAAACTTCAACAAGAAATGCAACAGAAAATTACGAATTTAAAAACTTTATATGGCGAATATCGCAAAAATCTTTTAGAAGATATTAATGGATTTAATGATTTGTAATACTAATCTCGTTGTTTTAACATGATATTACTGGGTATAAAAACTATGTGATTGAGTCTAAATAGGAAAGGGAGTGTTAGGATGTATTGCAGGAATTTAGAAAAGCGATTGAAAAAAATTTCCGATGTTATGAATCTTCAACAATCTAAAGCGGAAGCACGTAAAAAAGGGTTGGTGAAGGGGCTTTTCTTCGGGACTTTTCTTGGTGCGGTACTCGGTGTACTATATGCGCCGGATAAAGGAGAAGTTACCCGTCAAAAAACAAAGGATGAAGCCATTCGTTTAAAAGAGCAGATGGAAGAGCATTTTGAGCAAGGAAAAGAACGGGCATCGGAACTTTTAGAAGAAAAAAAGGGACAAGCAGAAGAAATTTGGTTAAGTACGAAAACTAACTTTACAACAGAATCAGAAAATACTGAAGTAAAAAGAGATTCCGATGAAGAAGAACAGGCTAAAGAGTAAAAATTACTAAAAGGGGAGATATTATGGAGTTTACAATAGATTTACAATCA
>PWEO01000141.1 GCA_003553525.1 Clostridiaceae bacterium | reverse complement strand
TATCCTGATCGTCATCATCAAAGTGAAATTCCAGATATACGGTCCATAATTTATAACGAGCCTTAATGCTCCCGGGAAATTCCTGCTGGCCGTTTGTAAACATAGAAAATCCTCCGTGTATCCCAAACTCACTGGCGAATACCTGCAGATGCGGATATTCGGTAAAATCTACCCGACTTACCACCCGGTTATCAGTGGCGTTGGTAATGTAGCTGAATTCCAAACTTACTGGCCTAGGTCCATCAAGATGTCCAAAGTAGAACTGTTCCTCTATGTAATGTTCAATTACTACCGGCTCATCCAGGGATAATAAAAACACCCCGATATATCTGATCCCCACCAGGGTTGCCATCACTATAATTCCGGTTTTAAATAATTTTTTATTGCTTTTCATTGTTTTACCTCTTTTATCATGCAGAGATGTGAGAACAGCAGGACGGAGTAATTGTCTTCATGGCCTATTTTATACCCGAAAGAAATTTTCATAATTTTCTCTTATATTCTATCATATTTCCTATCTGTTTAATACGAATCATCTTAAGGCTTTCTCTATGCTTCAAAACTAAAGTACCATTACTCCGTTTCTTCGTTCATTTATGAGTTGTATAACACCTGGCTTCCTAGATAAAAGAATCAAAAAGCCACCCCAATGGTGACTTTAAAACCGCTTATTTATACACTTCTCATGTTTTACATTTAGATTTGTTTGGTACATATACTAGTTCCTACTGAGGACAATTACTCCGTCCCCTTGTTCTCTCCTGTCCTATTTGTGTTTTTGCGTTTAGGAAGAGTAATGTGAAACATAGTGCCTTCCCTGTCCGATGTGTCAATTTTCAGGCTCCCTTGATGAGAATCCACACATTTTTTAACAATATGAAGACCAAACCCGCGGTCTTTTCCCTTAGAACTAAAACCCTTTTCAAAAATTCTCGGGGCATCTTCATGAGAAATTCCGGGACCTTTATCTGCCACTTCTATTTTTATGTTTTTTTCCGATTCTTGAATAAGTAGTCGGATGGTTTTTTGCTCCGAATCTTCTGAGTGACTGTCTGCAAAATTTCCAGTTGTCAGTGCTTCTAAGGCATTATCTACCAGGTTACCTACAATGGTCATCACACATTGGTGATCTCCTGTGGAATTTTCAGGATCCATTACGAAGGATTTTTCATCGATCAACAGCTGTACCCCTTCTTCCTGACAACGATGGATTTTTCCCAGGAGCAGTCCCTGCAACTTTACATTTCGAATATTTTTTCCCAGGGTTTGTAACAGGCTTTCGTTTTTTTCTTGGGTCTCTAAAAGGTAACTCTGGGCTTCTTCAATATTCCCCAGTTGAATCAGACCGAGGATCGCCTGAAGTTTGTTGGAAAATTCATGGGTAGTAGCCCTTAGGGAATCCGTCAGAATCCTTGCTCCGGTAAGTTCTTCGGCTAAACGGGTGATGTCTTTTTTGTCTTTAAAACTTCCGATGGCTCCTAAAACTTTTCCCTTATGTTCAATAAGTCTGGTGTTCATTATAATTTCTTTCCCTTGAAAAAAGCAGGTTACATGTTCTTCCGATTTTTTTCCCTTAAGGGTCCTTGTAAGTGGATTCTCCCAGAAAACCTCTTCCACGGATTTCCCTTGAATATTGGGGTTTTCCAATTGAAGGATTTCATAACCCCCTTGGTTCATATAGTTAATCCGTCCCTTTTCATCGATGGATATTATGCCCTCACTTACGGTGTCTAAGAGACCCTGATATTTTTGATACAGGGTTTTGATTTCAATAGGTTCCAAGCCTATCAATGATTTTTTAATATTTTTCGATAAAATCAAAGCTCCCAAAAGCCCGATCAACGACCCGATAAAAATGGAAAGTACCGTGCCGTAATTTAGTCCTGCCGTTATTTTTTGTACATTTTCGCTTAATATTCCTACGGCCACCATGCCGATACGTTCCTGATTTTCATTATGAATTGGTGTAAAACCCCGTACAGAAAGTCCCAAAGTTCCCTGAGCTTCGGAGGTGTATTCCTCTCCGGTTTCTAAAACGCGGATTTCATCTCCCCCTTGAAAAAACCTCCCGATCTCTTCGGGATTAGGATGGGAATAACGGCGGCCTTCCAGATCTGTAACAACGATAAACTCTATATTATCCGATGATAACAGCACCCGGGATACCTGTTCCTGAACCCGCCGGGGATCCTCCTCTTTTAAACCTTCAATGACGTCTCCCATCTGGGCTACGGCCCTGGCACTATTCATTACTGATATTTCAATTTCCTGCACCAGTTTTCCCCTTGCTATGCTTCTTGATATCAGACCTGAGACTCCTAACGCCAACAATGTGGTAATCAGTGCGATGATTATGATTTTTTGCTGCAAATTTACTTTCATCCCATCTACCCCTTTTTTATAATTTTAAAAAATACTAAAAGACATAAATCTACTTTACCCCATTTCCCCTTTAAAATCTAATATTCTACACCCTTTATGTACAGAAAACCAATGAAGACTCCTTCATTGGTTTTCTAAAAAACTTCTTTCTATTTCATATCTTAATAAAGCTTCACTCTATATTGTTTTTGTTATTGCATAGAGATTATTAATTATCGGCTCTACTTTTAAAGTTTCTGTCTTACTGTAACATCTCGATTCTTATAAGTCTTCTCCGACGGATTGTCCAGCGATTCGACCGAATACAATAAGGTCTGCAAGTGCATTTCCACCCAGTCGGTTCCCACCGTGAATTCCTCCAACGGTCTCTCCAGCTGCATAAAGACCTTCAATAATTTCTCCATCTTCATTTAGTACCTGGGTTCGCTCGTTAATTTGTAGCCCTCCCATTGTATGATGTACTGCTGGTCCTACTGCGATTGCGTAGAAAGGCCCTTCTGAAATTGATGCTTCCAAATCTTCTCTACCGAAGTCTTCATCGGCTCCTGCGTCTACAAATTCATTGTAATTTGTGACGGTATTTTCTAAAACATCAGCGTCCATATCTAAGGCCTCTGCCAATTCCTCTAAAGTTTCTCCTTCGGTAACCAGTCCTCGGTCCACATAACCTTCAACGGCACTTAAGGATTCTCGAAGTTCGTGATCAAATACCAAGTAGGCGTATCCTTCAGATTGATCCAGGGTTGCTTCCGAAACCACGTCTCGGGTACCCAGTTCATTGATAAAACGTTCTCCTTCAACGTTTACTAAAATAGCGCCATTCCCTCGAACCGCTTCTGTAATCATATAGTCTTCTTCCGGATTTACCGTTGGATGGGTTTGGATTTCTTCCATATGGATTAAGGCCGCTCCAATATTTTGAGCCATGGTAATTCCATCTCCCTGGGCTCCAGGATGATTCGTGGTTCCGAATCCTTCTAGACTTTCATCGTAGTCCACCAACATGGTGGTGTTCGATCCAAATCCTCCGGTTGCCACAACCACAGCTTTCGCAGAAATCGTATATTCATCATCACCATTTTGCACAACAATTCCCGTGGCTCTTCCATCTTCTTCTAAGATTTCGATCGCTTCGGTATTGGTTAAAATTTCTACCCCTTCATCTTCAGCATTGGTTCTTAGCACTTGTACCAAATGCGGACCCACAGCGGCTCCACCGGTGGGTCGGTGGGTTCTGTTTTCACTGGAACCTCCCAGTCGACCTACATCACTAAGATCCGCACCCATGTCAATCAACCATTCCACAGCATCCGCGGCATTTCTCGTTAGTATTTCCACAAGTTCGGGATCATTCATTTCCTGACCCCCGGTCATGGTATCTTCATAATGGGTTTCCCAGCTGTCTTCAATACCTAAATCTTCTTGAGGAGTAGTTCCTGCTGCGTTCATTCCTCCGGTTGCCCGCAGGGTGTTTCCTCCCACAAAACTCATTTTTTCAACGATTACAACTTCATGTCCCACTTGTCGGGCTTCAAGAGCTGCTGCGAGTCCTGCCCCTCCGGCTCCGATGATGACCACATCGGTCTCACGGTCCTCTGCAGCGGCTTCTTCCTCGTCTCCGTTTTCCGTGTCAACTGCTCCGTTTTCCTCTTCCGGTGCCTCTTCATCGGTGGTTCCGTTACAGGCAACAAAGGCCGTCATTAGCATAAAAAAGACCAATAATAGTGCGATTTTTTTCATTAATTTCATTGTTATTCCTCCTTAAGTTTGATTTCCACTTCACAAGCTTAGTATACACCCT
>PWEO01000187.1 GCA_003553525.1 Clostridiaceae bacterium | reverse complement strand
GGCCTGCTGCCCTTTGGATCCACTGACCCCATGGAGAAGCTGATAATCTATAACGGATCGCCCCGACGAAAGGCCGGCAACACCGCTTTGATTCTTGAAGCTACTAAAGAGCGTTTGCAGGACCGGGTAGAAATCCGGGATCTGAAAAATCGGGATTGCTGGAAAACCTGGCAGGAGGATTTTTTAACAGCGGAGCACATTCTGTTTATGCTTCCACTATATGTCCACAGCATGCCCTCCCATGTGATGGATTTTATCGAAGGACTCCCGAAGTCCCGGGGCAGTATCACATTTTTTGTGCAATCAGGATTTCCCGAGAGCAGCCAGTCCTATTACCTGGAAGCCTACTTTGAACAGTTGGCAAAACGATTGGGAAAAACCTATTTAGGCACGGTGATCAAAGGGGGCGTGGAAGGGCTGAAAGCTCGCCCTAGTCAATCTCAACAGCAAATGATCAAGCCCATGGTATGGATTATCGAAGATCTCATAAACAGCGGAAAAATTAATAAAGATCAGTGGTTGAAGCTGGGAAATCCGGTTCAATTGGGTATGCCCGGAAAAGCTTTTTTAAAAAGCGGAGTGATCAATTTCTATTGGGATCAACAGTTAAAAGCCAACAATGCTTATCATCTGAAAAATCAGCGTCCATATTTAAAGGAGAACATCTAATTTCCTTTCAAACCATGCATCATTTTTCCCATGCCATGAAAATCAAACTGTACGCTAGAATCTACGAAGCGCTGAAGCCGGACGGAAAATATATCGAATGTGATTATATGGTGGATACACAGGAAGAAGAAGATCATTACTTCCGCGAGAATGAAAAAATCCGCAGGGAGAAAAACATTCCCGAGGGGGAGTTTTATCATTTCGACACTCCCTGTACCGTAAAAAATCAGATAAAGATGCTGAAAGCCGGCAACTTCCAAGACGTGAAGATGGTATGGCGAAAGGAAAATACCACAATCGTTGTTGCGGAAAAGATCTCTACTTAAGGTTTTCTCGAAACTTTCCCTTCTCCATCAGCACCCCAAGGTTCAGTAGATAGGGGAAAAAGGTTTTAAGGAACCAAAAGCTTTTTGAAGGGTAGATTTCCGCTTGATTCTTTTCAATCCCCTGAATAATGGATTTTGCCACATGCTCTGCTGATTGCTGGGGCTTCGGCGGTGCATCACAGCCGGCTTTACGGAAAAAGTCGGTTTTTACCGCGATGGGGTAGACACTCTGGTAGTGTTGATTCGGTAGTAATTCATACTTATACCCCTGGCCAAACCCTCGAAGGGCCGCTTTTGTACTGCAATATAGGGCGTACCCGGGATAGGATAAAAAACCGAATCCGCTGCTTACGGCAACAAAGTTATAGGGACTTTCCTTACAGATTTCTTTCATTTTTACGGCGGAATAAATCACGCCGGTGGTATTTAAGCGAAAAATCTGATCAATATGCTCAAAGTCCGCGGGATAAATCGTCTCATAGTACATAAACCCGGCATTGGCAATAAACAGGTCGATGCTGCCCATCTTTTCTAATGCGTAGTCAAAGAGCTTGTCGATGTCGCTTTTCTTACTCAGATCGAAATTTTTATAATAGATGTTTTCTCGGTTAGGATCTGCTATATCCTCAATGCTTCGGGATGTTGCCACGATGGTACAGTCGTATGCCTTTAATCTTTCCAACACTTCTTTTCCAATTCCAGAGGAGGCCCCGGTAAGTACGATTTTCGCTCCCTTTAGATTCATTCAAACACATCCTTTCTCAAAACGTTTCTTGCAACATTTGCTTTCTGTTATCATATCTACCCGAAAGAAATGACCCCTTAACAAAATGATGGGGGAGGACAAAAGGTGCGTCCCGCTGTCCTGTGGTGTTATATTTATCTAAAATATCTATTGTGAAATAGAAAATCGGTACATTTTGTATCGAATTAAGTAAAAACATATACATATTGAGGCTTTTGTGATATTATTAAAGTAATCGGAGGTGTATAAGATGAAAGATGGTATGATTCGTTTAAGAGATGCGGAACTTTATAATATTAAAAATGTTCAATATGGTAAAATAACTTTTCCTGAAGAACATGAATCAATTAGTAAACTAACACGTTCTGAGATTGTGGGTATATACGGTCAGAATGGTTCGGGAAAAACAGCATTTGTGGATGCAATGTGTTTAATAAAGCATCTGCTAAGTGGGAAAGAGTTGCCTAAAAATGCAGGAGATTATATTTTTGTATCGGAAGAAACTGCCACGATAAAACTTAGTTTTAGTTTGAGTCAAGATGATCAGGAATATCAGCTATTTTATGAGGTGGATATTGAAAAAATCGATGATAATAAAGCTAAAGTAACTCGTGAAAATTTATCATATAAAGAGCTTGTGGACGGGAACTGGAAAAACAAAACCGGAATAATTGATTATAATATCAGCAATAAAGAACAGGTATTCACACCGATAAAGAATTATCGCAAGCTCACTACAAATAATGCGGATGCTCAAATCGATTTGGGTGTCGCAAAAAAAATGTCGGGCAAAAATAGTACTTCTTTTATATTCAGTACCGAACTGGAAGAGATTATAAAAAACAATGAAGCTTTCAAAGTCTACACCGATATTATTTTATCTTTAAAGCATTTTGCCACTGTGAACCTGTTTATTATTAAAAATCATCATTCAGGCATGATTAATATGAATGTGTTAATCCCCTTTAGTTTCAGATTATTAGATAAAGAGAGGGTGACCCAAGGGGATCTGGCTATCGGCCTATTAAAACCATCGGTAGTTCCGGAGGAAGTGTATGCGGTTGCGAAAAAAATTATAGTGCAAATGAATATTGTCCTTGAAACCATTGTTCCCGGCCTAAATATTGGACTGAAGAATTACGGAAAACAACTAAAAGAAGATGGCAATGAAGGGATCAGGATTGAGCTAATATCAAAAAGGGATGAATTGGAAGTACCACTGAAATATGAATCCGACGGTATCAAAAAAATCATTTCCATATTGAGCACGTTGATTACAATGTTTAACAATCCTAAAGTCTGTATGGTAGTTGATGAACTGGACGCAGGAATTTTTGAATATTTACTCGGTGAAATCCTTCAGATCATCAGTGAAAGTGGGAAAGGACAACTGGTCTTTACTTCACATAATTTGAGACCCTTGGAGATGCTCGATGCTAATTCCATAATCTTTACTACAACAAATCCGAAAAATCGATATATGCGATTTACAAATGTTAAGAATAACAACAATTTAAGAAATTTATATTACCGAATTATCAATCTAGGCGGACAAAAGGAGGAAATCTATAAAGAAACCAACAGTTTTGATATCAGTCGTGCTTTCAGAGTAGCGGGGAGGGTGATCAATGAAAACTAAAAAAGTCGTTACAGGGACTCCTACCATGCAAGGGAGCAGACAAAGGTACATGCTTTGTCTGTTCTTATTTTATTTTCACAACTCAGCTTCTAAGTACAATTTATACTTCTCGACAGCCTCATGAAACGCTTTAAGGACTTTCTTTTCTGTGTGGATGATTTTTTCTTCACCAAAAAGGGATCTACCAAATCGAAAAATGCCTTCTTGTTCTTGATGCTTTACGAATTCCAGCTTTTCCGGAGAAGGAAAAAAGTTATTCCCCAAAGGGTACGGCGTATGGAATGAAAAATGGTAGTCCTGCTCTCTTATATCTGAAATTTCAAGGTAGTAAAGGGAGTAGTAATCTTTATCCGACTCATAGTGACAATCTTCACAGGAAATAATGTCTCCTTTATGATCCTTTAAAAAATCCCACTTACTGTAGAAATCATACATTAGCTCCCGCTTTTCTACCCAAAGGAAATAGTGATCCTTACAAAAATAGACGAACTCTTTATCGGCGCTCTCTTCCGGACGGTAGAAAGTTAGCTTGGCAAAGGGAGATTGCTTTAGGAATTTCATGCTCATATTTTTATATTGATAGTAAAGTTCTTTTTGAGATTGATACCTTTCAAAAGTTTCATCCTTTATCGCCTTCATTTGTTTTATGTGATTTTCCTTCGCCCAACGGGATATCCATAGGGTCCAGAAAGCAAGATTCAACGTAGCTGCCAGATGAGGATCCTCTTTATGCCATGAAATCAGTTTCTTCTTCCACTCTTTTTCAAAGTCCTCACGTTTTTGGTCATTTTTGTTTTTGGTTATTCTCCCTTTTTTCATACCGATCTTTTTTGTCCGGGCTTTCTGTTCTTCCTGTTCTTCTCGCCACTTTT
>PWEO01000040.1 GCA_003553525.1 Clostridiaceae bacterium | reverse complement strand
TTGATACCTTCCTGGACGAAATCGAAAAAACCCAGTAATTTTTATAAATCCATTGGATTTACGGATCGAAGACTTGGCAGTCTTCGATTTTTTTTGTGTTGAAATTATCATAAAAGGGTATATTACCTATGCGGGCAAAACATAAAGAGGACAGCGGGACGGAGTCATTGTCCCCCGCTTGTTATCTTTCCCTGAAGCCCATCGATGAAGGAGTTGATAAAATGAAATTTGAACAGGAACGAAAAATGGTTGTGGAATACGGAAAAAAACTGATTACCTCAGGACTGACAAAAGGTACCGGAGGCAATGTTAGCATATATATCCCTGAGGAGGAGAAGATGATCATCACCCCCAGCGGAATGGATTATTTTTCCCTGAGGCCCGAGGATATTTTGGTAATGGACCTTCAGGGAAATGTCATTGAAGGGGACCATAAGCCTTCCAGCGAATACGGTATGCATCGGATTTTTTATCAAAAACGGACGGATATCCGGGCCCTGGTCCATGTGCATTCGGTTTATGCCACAACCATGGCCACCTTAGGTTGGGAAATCCCTGCGATGCACTATCTGATTGCCATGGGCGGCGGAAACAACATCCCGGTGGCACCCTACGCCACATTTGGCACGGAAGAACTGGCGGAGAATGCCTACGAAAGCATGAAAGAACGCTTTGCGGTACTGCTTTCCAATCACGGCATGTTAACCGGAGGGAACACCCTGGACAGTGCTTTTTCCAAGGCGGAGGAACTTGAATTTTGCGCCGAAATCTACTACCGTACCAAAACCATTGGAGAGCCCAGAATTCTCTCCGATGAGGAAATGGAAAAAATGGTTTGGCGTTTCGGAAGTTACGGTCAGGGAGGGGAGGAAAAACTATGATTCGAAAGGACCATGGTCTAGCCTTTATGCTGCAATATGAAAATGTGGCCTGGTACGAAAACCGGGAAGTGAAAATCCTGGATCGAAGGGTATATCCCCGGGTGATTCGATACGAGGTCTGCAAAACCCACAAAGAAGTGGCCAAGGCCATCACCGATATGGTGACCCAAAGCGCGGGACCCTTTACCGCCGCCGGCATGGGCATGGCCCTGGCTGCAAAGGAAGTGGAGCATGAACCGGTGGAAATACAGTTGGAACAGTTGAAAAAAGCGGGGGAAACCCTGGCGAACGCCCGTCCCACCACGGCCAATCGCATGAAACTGGTGGTGGAAGGTTGTATTGAGGCGGCGAAGGAAGGACTGCGCTACGGCGGAGCTCCCGATGAGATGATTTTTAATCACACCCTGGAATCATTGAACCGAAGATACAGCAAAATGGAAGAGACTGCGGAGTATTTAGTGGATCTTTTTCCCGAGAAAGGGCGGATTATGACCCATTGTTTCGGAGAGACCATTGTAGGTATGATGCTTCGGGTAGCCAAAGGGCGAAACCTGGATTTGGAGTTTTACTGCCCGGAAACCCGACCCTATCTGCAAGGGGCCAGACTTACCGCCAGTGTGATTCAAGATCAGGGCTACCCCGTTACGGTAATCAGCGATAATATGGTGGCGGTGACCATGAAGGAAAAAAAGATTGACGTGTTTACCTCGGCGGCGGATTCCATTGTCCTCGACGGCCATGTGGTCAACAAGGTGGGAACCATGCAGATGGCCTTAGTGGCAAAGCATTTTGCCATTCCCTACTACGTCACGGGCATCCCGGATCAGGGAAAAACCTCGATTAAGGATCTGGTCATTGAAGAGCGAAATCCCAAGGAGGTCCTGGAGTTTCAAGGGATCAAAACCACCCTGGAGGGCGTGAAGGGATATTATCCCGCCTTTGATATCACCCCGCCGGAGTACGTATCGGGAGTAGTGACCAATCGAGGCGTATACACCCCGTATAATATCAAAGACTACTTTAAAGGCGGCGAAGAGCGCTATTATTAGCGGGAAACGCAGTAATTATTAAGAGTACAGTAAGCGCAGCAATACTTTAAAAGAAAGGGGTGGAATTTATGGGGAAAAAGGAAAACAATAAATATGATCAGCATTTTCGCATGAACTTAAAAGACGCCATCGATTATACCAAAGAAGTTCTGGAGTTTTTTCCCAAGGAGGCAAAGCTTAAAGGGGAGGAAATCGGCGACGGTAATATTAACTATGTTTTTCGGGTATGGGAAGAAGGTACAGGAACAAAGGAGGACAGAAAATCCATTATTTTAAAGCAGGGGGACTGTCTGCTTCGAAGTTCCGGCAGGCCCTTGGACATCCGGCGAACGGAAATAGAAGCAAAGGCCTTAATGGGCTATGATAAACGAAGCACCGGCCTTTCACCGAAGGTCTATCAATTTGATTCCCTAATGTCCGTCATTGCCATGGAGGACCTCTATCATCACGAAAATCTTCGAAAAGCTCTGCTGCAGGCGAAGGTCTTTCCTCAACTGTCCGAAGATATTTCCAATTTCATTGTCCGAAACACGCTGCTTACTTCGGATTTGGGTATGGATCCCAAGGATAAGAAGAAAAATCAACGAGAATTTGTCAATCCCGATATGTGTGATATTACGGAGGATCTGGTGTTTACGGAACCCTATACGGATTATAAAGGGCGAAATGTGGTGCTTACGGAGAACATGGAGTTTGTGGAACGGGAACTTTACAAAGACAAAGACCTTCATTTGGAGGCGGGGAAACTAAAGGAGATTTTCATGAATCGGGGGGAGGCCTTGATCCATGGAGATCTTCATACGGGATCGATTTTTGTAACAAAGGATTCCACGCGAATTTTTGATGCGGAATTTGCCTATTACGGACCGATTGCCTATGACTTGGGGAATTTTTTAGGAAACCTATTTTTTCCCATGGCCTATCACCGCTTGGTAAATATTGATCAGAAACAGAATTTAACCCGGGAGATAGACTTTCTGGTGTGGCTGGAACAAACCATTGTATCCCTGATTGACCGTTTCACCCACAAATGGAAGCGTTTGTATGACAATCGGGTGACGGATCCCTTATATGCTAAAAAAGAATATCGGGACTGGTATTTAGAACGGATTATTAAAGAAAGCATTTCCATGGCAGGCCTGGAAATCATCAGAAGAATAGTGGGAGATGCCAAGGTGGAAGATATTGAAAATATTGAAGACATCCCAAAACGGGTAAAGGTTGAACGGGTACTGATTCTTACGGCGAAGGAATTTATCAAGGACGGAAAGGGCTTTAAAGATGGCCGGGACATGATGGAATGCTTTGAAAAAGCCATTTATGACGTAGAAAAAATGGAGGAATAACAACATGATGGAAATGAATAACAAGGAAATGGACAACACAAAAACCGGTAGTACAGAAACGGACAGCAAAGATATGAACAGTCCCGCGGTAAAGGGGGCAGAAATCAAAGTCGGGGTGAGTGCCTGTTTGTTAGGACAGGAAGTTCGATACGACGGACAGCATAAACTGGATCGATATGTAA
Source organism: Clostridiaceae bacterium (assembly GCA_003553525.1). GTDB lineage: Bacteria > Bacillota > Clostridia > Peptostreptococcales > T1SED10-28 > Isachenkonia. The sequence goes on along the minus strand of PWEO01000040.1, from coordinate 860 downwards.
GAGATGTATTGGGAGAACACTTTGATTATGTACCCGTATGTCCCGAGGTGGAGTGCGGACTGCCTACTCCAAGAGAAGCGATGAGACTGATTGGGGATATTGAGAACCCCAGACTGGTAACCAATAAAACCCACATGGATCATACGGAGCGAATGTTGGAGTATACGAAAACAAAATTGGAAAAATTGGAGGGGGAAGACCTTCACGGTTTTATCTTTAAGAAGGATTCTCCCAGTTCCGGGCTATACCGGGTGAAAGTATACAACGATAAGGGTGTGGGGGAGAAAAAGGGATCCGGTCTGTTTGCCGGAGCTTTTGTAAAACACTTTCCCAATATACCTGTGGAAGAAGAAGGCCGGATGAACGATCCCCATCTTCGGGAGAATTTTATTGTTCGGGTTTTCGGGCATCATCGGTGGAAGGAGTTTTTAAAAAGTGAGCCCTCCGTGGGAGAATTAGTGGAGTTTCATACCCGGGAAAAATTACTGTTGATGGCCCATAGCGTGGAACATTACAAACGCCTTGGAAAACTTACGGCCCAGGGAGGAACCCTTCCCCGGGAAGAGCTGTTTTCAAAATTTGAAGAAATCTTTTTAGAGGGACTGACCTTCCAGGCAACCTTAAAGAAAAACACCAATGTCCTGCATCATATTCTGGGATATTTCAAACAAGATTTAAGTCCCTGGGAAAAACAGGAGGTTTTAGGCCTGGTGGATCGCTATCATGAGGGGCAGCTGCCCCTAGTTGTTCCCATGACTTTGTTGAACCACTTCATCAACAAGTACGACAAAGCCTATTTGAAAAAACAGCGTTATTTAAATCCTCATCCGAAGGAACTGATGTTACGGAACAAGGTTTAG
>PWEO01000135.1 GCA_003553525.1 Clostridiaceae bacterium | reverse complement strand
TTTCAATGGTAAGGAATCTTATCTCCCCTATGAGATCCGTACAAACAAAGGAAGGGCAGAACGCTTTCAATTCCGGCAGTTTTTCCAATATCCGCTGATAAAAATATGCTTCTCTTTTTTTCCTTTTTTCCAAAATTTTTGTTATATATTCCCTTGCATCTCCCGGTAACCGGTGATGAAAAAACCCAAGGTTATTTTTGCCGCCGGATATAGAATAGGTTGTTTCAATCGGTGTGTTACTGTCAAGGCCAAGATGGTTCAGGAGGTTTTTTTCCACTTCCCTTTCCAGCGCTTCCACGGTTTTTCCCGAAAGCCTGTAAATTCCTATAGCGAAACATTTTTCCGCTTTTTTATGATTATCAAGATAAATCCAGACTCGTCCCTTTTTAATTGAGTGCTTCCCCTTCTCCGGCTCCAGGGAACTCAACTTTGAGGCGTATTCCAATGCCCGGTTCCAATCTCCTTTCATTGAATACAGATGATACCCTTCATTACTGAGCATCACGGAATCGGGATAAAGACCTTCTCCTTCTTTTAAGTACTCTTCGCCCTCGGAGAATCGCCCTTGTAAACGCATGGATTTAATTTTTTTACATAGTTCTTCGGCGCTGTGATTCATATCATCTCTCCGTTTTTCTTCCAGTTTATGATTGTTCCTCCATGACTCTGAATTCCTCTAAGGTATCCATCTCACACCAGCTATTGCTGTCCACTTCAATAAGGTCCACTTTAAAGTCTTTACTCATTTCATTTACCAGATTATGCCAATGATAGGAAGTTTTAAAACCCTCTTCGGTCTTTAATATCCCATCTATTTTTTCAGCCAGGGCCTGTTGAACTTCTTTTCCATTTACTATAAAAACTCCGGCGGATTTAAGTGTTTTACTGTCAGGAACAATATGCTTTCCCACTTCCAAAAAACCATTTTCATCGGTTGTTTTTACCTTCATATCATCCTTAGTGGCTGCTGCACTTTTGCTTACACAAAGGCCCAGGGCAGGTCGGTCGTCCTGCTGCTGTTGCAACCAGCGATTTACTTCTTCCGTCAGCTCTTCCCGGAGCATGGTATCCCCGTTGGTGACGATCACACAGTTTTCCTTGGAGGCCAGTAACCCTAACCATACGGAAATCAGAGGACCCGTGGTTTTATAAAATGGATTGTATACCTTTTGGAAACGAATGAATTCCTGAAGTTTCTCCATTTCTTCATCCACTTTGTCGACGCCGTGTCCCACAACGGGAATCATGATGGGATTCAGCTCCGTTTTTGCAAAGGACTCCGCAATATGAGTAAAAATCGACTTCCCGTCGGGTACACATAAAAGAGCCTTGGGGCGGTCTTTAGTAAGGGGCCGCATTCGCTTTCCTTCCCCGGCCATCAGTACAATTACAGCTACTTCTTTATCCAAGCTCTCGTCAGTGCTTATGTTACTGTTCATCTGCATCATCCTTTCCGTTTCTGTTACTCAGTTCCTGCTGTTCCTACTAGCCTAACAGGTTTCATTGATCGGCGGCTGTATACCGGTATACCTTTTCTACCGTTTTTTAACCCCGGTCTTTTTAGAAGATTTTGTTTTGAGCTTTTTTAAGGATTTGTTTTTCTTCTTCGTATAATTTACTTCTTCTTTATAGCGTTTAACCGCTTCTTTCGGGTCACCGTCGAAGCGAAGCTCTCCTTTATGAAACCACAGTGCCCGGGTACATACCCGTTCCACAAAGCGTGTATTATGGGTTACCACCATAACCGCCTTGGCGCTTTTTATCATTTCCTGGATCCGTTCACTGGCCTTTTGACGAAATTCCATGTCTCCCGCACTAAGGGCCTCATCAATGATGAATAGCTCCGGCTGTATGGCTGCGGCGATACTGAAGCCCAATCGGGACTTCATGCCGCTGGAGTAATACTTCACCGGCTTATGAATATGTTCTCCCAGATTGGCAAATTCCACGATTTCATCTTTTAAGGTGTAAATCTTTTTTTTCGAAATTCCCATCATCATCCCGCTAAGAATGATGTTGTCCAGCCCTGATAGCTGTCGATTAAATCCGGCACCGATGCTCAGCAGGGCGGAGGTGCTTCCCTCGGTACTGATCTCCCCTTCGTCGGGGTGATAGATACTGCTTATGGTTCTGCAAAGGGTGGTCTTTCCCGCGCCGTTGTGACCGATGATCCCGACGATATCCCCTTCCCGGACTTGAAAATTGATATTTCGGAGAGGCCAAAACTCCTCTTTGTTTACCTTAAAATTAATTCCTAAATTTTTCGCCTCCACCACTACATTGTCTTTTACGTGGGACTCCGTTGTTTTCAGTTCCAATATTCTTTTGCTTTTTTTCCGTTTCGGTACGGAAGCCCGGTATTTTTTTGCCACTTCTTTCGGGTTGCCCTCGGCCATAATTTCTCCCGCGTTTATCCAGATGGCCCGGGTGCAGTTTTTGGCAATGTAGCTGATACTGTGACTTACAATGATCACAAGCTTTGCGCCCATGACCAGTTCTTTCATTTTTTCCGTTGCACGGTCCCGAAATTCCAGATCCCCGGTATTAAGCGCTTCATCCAGCACCAGGATTTCCGGATTCAGCATGGAGGCCACACTGAAGCCCAACCGGGCTTTCATTCCTGAAGAATAGGTTTTGATGGGCATATTGATGAATTTCTCCAGACCGGCGAAGGCGATGATGGCCTCCACATATTTATCGATTTCCTTTTTGGAAATGCCCAGCATCATGCCATTAAGATATATATTGTCCCTGCCGGAAAGGGAGGAGTCAAATCCCGTTCCCATGGATAAAAGGGCGGAGACCCTTCCTTTAACATCGATTTCTCCCTTATCCGGGGTTAAAATTCCGGTAATGGTTTTACAAAGGGTGGACTTTCCCGCCCCGTTGGATCCGATGATCCCCAGAACTTCCCCTTTATAGGCATCAAAATCGATCCCTTTTAAGGCCCAGAATTCTTCATTTTTCTTCTTTTTTCCCTTAAGAATATCAAAGGTGATGCTTTGAAAATCCTCCCGTCGGGATTTTGAATCATATTTTATTCCCACATTCTTCGCATGGATTAATCGTTCCTGTTCCAAATAGTACACCTCTTTATAATACTTTTATTATTTTGTGTTCGTTTCCGCTGTAGTAATAAATCATGAATACGGAAATCATGATGGATACCACAAGAATACCGCTCAGAATATTTAGATTCGGCATGGTATCAAACATTAAGATGTCCCGGTACGCCATTAGAATTTGAGAGAAGGGATTCCCCGTAACAACCCAGTTGTATTCCGCAGGAAGTCTTCCGTACTCCCAGATTACGGGAGAGGCGTAGCGCAGGATCCGAGTAAAGTGCCCGAGAACGTGTTCGATATCCCGAATAAACACACTGAAATATGCTACAAACAGGCCGATGGCCATATGAAACATCAACTGAACCATGATAATAAAGGGCAGCCACACCAAGTGTACACTGGGTGGGATTCGAAAGATAACCAGGAATACAACAACAATCACCATCCCGAATAGAAAATTGATCAACTGGGTGATGCTATCCCCTATGGGAAAGAGAGCCTTCGGCAGGTACACCTGGGTGATGATCCCGGATTTTGTTGATATGGATTTTGCATTTCCCCTAAGAGATGAAGCAAACCATTTAAAAACCACCACACCGATGGCAAGAAATACGGGGTAGGGGAAATCATCGCTCCCACGGCCCAGTACAATCACCATTAAGAAGTAGTATACCACCATATTCAGCAAGGGATCCAACAACCACCAAAAATACCCAAGCCAGGTATTTCGGTGCTTGGATTTCAATCCCGATAAAATAAGATAAATCATCAAATCCTTACGATGCAACATATCTTTTATGTATTTTCTCATCATAAATCTCAAGTCCTTTCTTTCGGTAATAAGCTTGTTCACAAGGCTCTCCTTTCTGAAGAGCCCCTGCCGTTACTTCGCTCTGAAGTTTTCGATATTCTGTATACCTTCCCTCATTGCTACTTTTTGATATTCAATATCTTTTACAATAGAAAGGCCCTTATCATAGCAGAGATTTCCGAAGGCTTTATTCATGGTGTAACTTTTTTTCCCCACCAAAAACATTATTGGTCTTATTAGTTTTACAACCAAAGTTTTTTTACCATGGGACTTTCTGATTTCTTTAATCATTTCTAAGGTATCACTGTATTCCTCATCCTGGGGTAAAAAAGTTCCCCGGGATTTTTGATCGAGAATCCCTTTTACCAATAGCATAAGGTTATCAATATAAAGCATACTCCGCTGGTTATGAACATTAGGGTATACCGCCCATTTCAGCGCCAGTC
>PWEO01000162.1 GCA_003553525.1 Clostridiaceae bacterium | reverse complement strand
ACCGTTCATAACAGGCAACCTGGGCATTGGCTTCATTCAGCGCGGTACTCCTTTTTTCCTTATGGGTCATCCCTGCGGCCTGCCCGGACATGGAAACCACCACGGGTATGGCAAGCATGCGGTCCATGGGTTTTCCCGTCATAAAAGCACCCAGCCGTTCATTCGGGGTCATTTGATCATCCTTATGCATGTTGTATCCTCCTTGGTTATTGTTTTTTTAAATACTAAAGCAGCAACTCCAGAAATTGCTTGCTGGTTTTTTCAAGCTAGTGCAGTAATTCCACGGTTTTCAACACACCGTTTTGCAGTTCATAGTTTTTATTGTTGATACACATCTGCCCGGCAAATTTCGCCCGGCCTATGGCCTTTACACACCCCTCGCCGTATTTCATCGGTGCACCAAGGTCCAGATCCTTCCAACGGGCCTTTTCCATGCCCAGCAAGGCAAAGGTGGTTTTCGGACAAATGAGTATCAGCGTCTCACTACTCGTCTCGCTGTTCAGTCGCTTTTCAAGATTTTTCAGTAAGGGATAGGTAAACATCTCAACGGTATCCTCCGAGAACTTCGGTCCTAAGATATTTAAGCCCCCCGAAGAGTCTCCATAGCTGATCAGCTGCACTCCTGCCCTTTGGGCCTCCTCAATAAAACGAAGAATTTCCCCTTGGAGTTTATCAAAAATACGCTGCATCATGTCGGGCTTTTTCTTAAAGGTTTTAAAAACATAGCGGGGCTCCATTAATACATTTAAAATGGTAAAGGGTCCCGAGACGTAAAGTACCACATCTTCCCCCTCATCCCGAAGTATTTTACAGGTTTTTAGGACTTCAGCGATCCTTCCCTTTGCATAGTCAATTTCAGGCAGAACGAGGATCTCCTCCGGGGTGGTGCAGCGGTATTCCTTCGCCCTTGGGCCGATATTCTCGTCCCCGAGATTGATAATGCCTCCTAAGGCTTCCCCTTCCACCGTGTGGCAAAACGGCAGCTGGCAAAAATCCGCTCCCTCTTCCTCTTTTAACGCTTTTGAAAGAATGGCCATGGACTCCGCCTTTTCATAAGCTTTTGGAAATGCCAGGTCCGTTCGGGCTGCAATTTTATTCGTCAACCCGATGGAATTATCATATCCGCAGTGAAAATCTGTTATTTTTCCCATATAAACCCTCCATTGTTCCGGTAGTCTTCGTATCCTATCGTTACTTTCTTTGATCATTGAAAACTGTAACGATCTTAACTGTGAGCACCGAAAACTGCAACTGTGCTTTTGGTGCTGATTTCTTATTTCTGAAATGTTTTCAGGATGCTTTCTTTGTCTAAGTTCCGGCCGATGAATACAAGCTTCTTTTTCTTTGCACTGTCGATATACTCCCAGTGGCGGTGGTGGGGCGTATAATCAAAGTAGACCCCTTGCCCAGTGTCCAGCGCTAAAATTCCCTTTGCCCGGAGAATCTCTCCGATTTCATTTTTCTCTAAGGAAGTGAAGATCTTATCCAGGTCTTCCTTATAAAAGGCCTTCGGATTCCCGATCGATAGGGTCGTAAAAATCTGATCCGCTGAAGGGGTATCAACTTTATTCCGATCTCCGATTTCCCGGTTCGCAGCCGTATCCACTATTTCCATCAGCGTTCCTCCATCCAGCGCATACCAGTCTTCCGGTGAAATATACGCCCCAGGATTAATGTGCTGAATTTTCCCCAGGATTTTTTCTACCTCGTTTCCTGAGTCTAGGTCCAGATGGCTTAAAAAAAGAGCCTTCCCGTTTTTGATCTGATCCAAATAAAATGTCCCGAAACTTTCAAGGGAATCTTCAAAAGCGCTGACATCCACAATGGTCACCACATTTTGAAGTTCGATTATCCGGTCTGACTTTTCGGAAATGGTTTTACAAACTTTAATAATATCCGATAGACTGGCGACCCCTGAAGGTTCGATGATGATATGATCCGGCCGGTGGTCACGGACCAGTTCTGCAATGGCCCTCTCAAAATCCCGTACCACGGTGCAGCAGATGCATCCGGCGTAAATTTCTTTAATCGGAAGGCTCCCCTCCAGTAAGTCGCCGTCCACACCGATCTCTCCGAACTCATTTTCTATTAATGCAACCTTTCCCGAAAGCTCGGGGATCAGTTTTTTTATAAAAGTGGTTTTCCCTGCCCCTAAAAACCCGGAGATGATATGTATACGTGTCATGGATTGCCTCCCTTTCCAGGATTTCAATAATCCTTCTATCTACCGTTGTATTATTATTGTCAAGCTTTCTACTTAGTATATCATACCTGAAACCACTGCATTATAAGGATTTCTTATCATTAATCCGTTGTTTATAATATTTGCAAATATAGATCTTTCGATAAAGTGTATAACCATCATTTTTTTTGCAAAGAAAAAACCTCTTTGACGATCCATCGCAAACTGCGATTTTCGTAAAAGAGGTTCAATTATTAACACGGAACATACACACATAGGGAGGGGTTTGGTTGCTTTGCTTTTAATCCACCAAACTACTATTAATTCAGCATCCTGATGTAACCATAATGAACCGATCCGAATGTTTTCATCCGGTGTTAGATCTTCAACATCACCTTTGTATCTAAGGAGATAATAATAGCTGTTCTCATCTTCAGGAAATGTAAATTCAACTTCCCAATATTCACCTTCATCCTTCATTTTTTCTGAAAACTCCTCCTCATTATCGCACCCTATCAGACTAAAATCATCAAAATTATTAATGAGCCTAATATGATTTTTTCATTTTTGTTCCTCCTTCTATAATAAATGCCGACGGCTTTTTCAGCTGCACATTGATAAACCCGCTAACATGTTGTGATCGGCACCACTCTTTTCGTTTATGATTTTCAAGACTCCATAACCAGCATAGTATGAATATTATTGATTTTTATTGTTTTTTCAAGTTTGCAATTTATACTTCGAAATAGACTTTCCAACTCTTTTGTCGTTCGCTGCTTGCCACCAGTATCCGCATAACTGCTGTATATATGGTCTCGTGGATTCTCAGTCCTTCAGCTTCTTCCTAATTTATTAATTTTGGTACTGTATGATCAACAGAGCAGTTCATTTTATCAAAAAAATATACCGCTTCATATAATTCCATATAATTTTCATAATCCCTCTATAACTGTCAGCCCCTTTGCTTGTTCCAAATATTCCTCGATGGCCTTAATCCGGTCTTTCCTATCCCGTTGAAGTTCGATTTTATACCGCTCCTTTATAGGTTCAACTTTTAAGGTGTAACCCTTCCACTTCACTGATACATATTGATGGTTCTCTTCGTTCCTGCTCTCATCCGCCACTACATCCATCATTACTCCCTCAATGCATAAACGCCCGAAATATCTTACAACCCAACTATCCTGATTATCAACAAAAGGTTCAATCAGATACTCATAAAATATCTCCTTGATTCTGAAAAAATCCTTAACATGGCAGACAATATCAATATCATGGGGGGATATCTTTACTCCTGTTACCGCCTCACTGACACTCCCCGTAATATACCAGTCAAGCTTTTCCTTTTCGCATTTTTCCGCAAAAATCCCCAGGGCCTTTTCCCAATCTCCAGCACCCTTAAACATCGCCTCTCCCAATCTTGAGAAGTTCTCTTTTAAGCGTTCCTTATCGCCAATTGTGTTAGGGTACGTTTTAATGTATTTGTTTCCAACTTTTTCAAACCAGGCGTCCTTGATATTCTTTTCATACTCAGCTTCTGCATTTTCAACACAGAATACAAATTCCTTTTCGTTTTCAACACAATAACAGTTCATATTGTTCCTCCCATCGTGGACCATCCGCTTGACCAAATCAACTATTCACAAATTCCGGTATAATCTCTTTTGAGCATCGACATGGTGATTCCGTCCTCCAGTTTCCCTTTGATCAAATCTCTTCCCCGTAGGATCCCTTCCTATTCTAATCCACCAAGCTCCGAATTTTCCAACCATCAATAGTAAATCCGCCCATTTGATCCAGTACATAATCTGTTAATTCCTTATACATTTTCATCTTTGACGTCTTTTTACGATCCTCCAAACAGAGAAGGAACTTCTCACGAAAATTCGTATCGGGAAAAGGCTTCGCTAAATATTTTTCTAAAAAATGAGGATCGCTCATATACCTGAATACTTGATCAAAGGGGATAATTTTCGTTCGTAAATACTTTGCGTATTCTTCATATAATATTTTGAGTGAGTTATAGTAAACAAAATCAAAGTCCGCTCTTTTTTGTTCACAGCAGTCGGATAAATTATCCATCAGATCCCATAGATTGTATTTCATCAGCTCCAGGGCAACCTCATTTAGCGCATTCGGTTCTTT
>PWEO01000019.1 GCA_003553525.1 Clostridiaceae bacterium | reverse complement strand
TACTTCTTCTTTTGGTATAATTTCCTTTCTTTGATATTCTTTTTCATTTTTATATTCTTTTTCATTTTTATATTCTTTTTGATATTCATATTCATTCCTCTGCTTCTTTTAATTGAACCGACATTCATAATATACCTTTTTAATACCTTTTGTCAAACTCCTAAACTCTATAGATATCCTAAAATCCTTTTCCTACAACCTTTACCTTGAACAATATAAAAATATTCATAAAATTTCAGAGAATTTAGCATTTTCCTTGGAATTTATCTTGAAAATCCGATAAAATAGAATTAAGACACGGCACTGACGGAGGTTTTATTAATGAAAAAAGATACTATTATACAGTCCCACGATCGCAGCAGGGCCTTTGGAGTCCATACCCGACAAACTTTCAGCTCTAAAATTTTAAAAGAGGAAGCCTTGGAAAAAGTCCTGCAAAGAAACAAACTACTGATTGCCTTATCAGAACCGATCATCAACAATTTATACAATTTTGTTAAAGGATCGGGATTTTTCGGCATCCTTACTGATGCCCAGGGCTGTATTTTAAATATTATGGGAGATGAAAACGTCCTGGAAATCGCCTTTAACCTGGATATGGTCCCCGGAGCCTATATGAGTGAACAACACATCGGAACCAATGCCATGGGCACAGCTCTTTGGGAAAAAAAGCCGGTGCAGATTTCCGGAGATGAACATTATGTCAAGGTTTATCATCGTTGGACCTGTTCTGCGGCTCCCATTCAAGATCCTAAAGGAAATATTATCGGGACGTTAAACCTTACGGGGTTCAGCAACCTGGTTCACTCTCATACCCTAGGTATGGTTGTATCAGCGGTACAATCTATTGAGCTTGCTCTAAAGCACCAACAGAGTAAAGATAAACTGTTATGGTCGAGGCAGTATGCGGATACCGTCATCGACTCTATACCCAAAGGAATTTTAACCGTCAGCCCCAGAGGGTTCATTAAAAGTATCAACCGCAAGGGACAAAAAATCGTCGGAGCATCCAAGGATCATTTAATCGGAATGCGGATTGAAAAATTTTTCACCGACTGGACAAAGATCAAATCCTCCTTTTCCGATCAAAAATTCCGCTTGAAATCCCATACTTACATTCAGCAGGATCTCCAACGTTTGGAAATTTCTCTGGAGCTCTATCCGATTTTTGATGCACGAGAAAAAGAAAAGGGTATGATCTGCATTTTTTCAGAAGTACCAAGAATTTCCCAGAAGGAACAGGTCTCGGCTCAGCATAATATGTATACCTTTGATAAAATTATCGGTCGAAACAAAAAATTTTTAAATACATTGGAATATGCTAAACAGATCGCTAACAGCCCTTCCACAGTATTGATTTCCGGAGAAAGCGGAACGGGAAAAGAGGTCTTTGCCCAATCACTCCATCAAGCCAGCGATCGGCAAAACCACCCTTTTATTCCCTTGAACTGCGGGGCGATCCCTAAGGATTTGATCGAATCCGAACTCTTCGGTTACGAGGAAGGGGCTTTTACCGGTGCCCGAAAAGGAGGTAATAAAGGGAAATTCGAACTGGCCCATAAGGGGACTCTATTTTTAGATGAAATCGGAGAAATGCCTTTATTTATGCAAACCAATCTCCTTCGGGTGTTGGAAGAACGGGAATTTTATCGGGTAGGGGGCGAAAAGAAAATCCCAGTGGATGTTCGAATTATTGCCGCCACTAATAAAGATCTTCGAAGGGAAGTGGAGAAAGGGAACTTCCGTAAGGATTTGTATTATCGTATCAATGTCCTTCCCTTATCCCTGGCACCTCTGCGTCAAAGAAAAGATGATATCCCCTTATTTATCGATTACTTCATGACAACGAAATCACTTAAATTAGGAAAAGAGCCTTTTACCCTATCCAGGGAAAAATCGGAAGATTTTCTTCACTACCATTGGCCCGGTAATATTCGCGAGCTGGAAAACATGGTGGAACAGCTGGTTAACGCACAAAGTACCCTTAAGGATCATCAATATTCAGATCGCTCTATGGAGGATTTTCCCAACACCGAGGATTACATTTCCTCTTCGGAGTCCAAGTCACCGGTACAGCCATTGACTTCCGTTGAAAAGGATCACATCCTCCAAGCACTGGTACATTTCGATCATAATATCAGCGCTACGGCCAAGGCTCTGGGTATCGGAAGAAATACTCTTTACCGTAAAATGGATAACTATCAAATCCCTCATTGATTGCTCCATAAAAGAACACTGATCGTTATTAGGACACTCCTTTCTGCATCTTTGCATCATTATAGAACACCCTTTAGCGTAAGGGTTCGTCAAAGTCCTCTTTGAAATAAAGATACCCCTCGGGTACTCTATAAACTCACTGTTTTCAATATTTGAATATTCTTTTGTCAATTTTTATTTTTTGGGAATAATTCCATTATTCTTACTTATTTGGCACGATATTTGCAATGTATAAGGTTGAGATGAAAATCTTATAAGTTCTGTAAATTAAAAAGGAGGAATTTTGATGAGTGGATATTGCGGTAAAATTCTAAGAATTAATCTTGACGAAAGAAAGGTAGTTAAGGAAGATCTGAATATGGATTGGGCCAACGCATATTTAGGCGGCCGCGGCCTGGCTACTAAGTATTTTTACGAGGAAGTGGATCCGAAGGTGGATGCCTTTAGTAAAGATAATAAATTAATCGTTGCCACAGGACCCTTAAGCGGAACCCCGACACCTACCGGCGGACGATACATGGTTATTACAAAATCGCCTCTGACCGACACCATCGCCTCTTCCAATTCAGGCGGACGCTGGGGTGCAGAATTGAAGTTTTGCGGATACGACATGATTATTCTTGAAGGCAAGGCGGACAAACCGGTTTATATCGATATCAAAGATGATCAGGTGGAAATTAAGGATGCCGCGCACCTGTGGGGTCAAACAACGTCCAAAACCATGGAGCTGTTAGCTAAGGATGTGGGAGACAAAGCAAAAATCCTCAACATCGGTCCCGCAGGAGAAAAGCTTTCCCGCATTGCTTCCGTAATGAATGACATGGACCGTGCTGCAGGACGCTCGGGAGTTGGAGCTGTTATGGGATCAAAAAATGTTAAGGCCATTACTGTAAAAGGTTCCAGCAAACCTGCAATTCATGATAAGGATGAACTAAAGCAAGTGGTATCACGGGTTAACAAGCTGATTAAAGAAAACGGGGTTACCGGCGAAGGTCTTCCGACTTATGGAACCGCGGTTCTTGTAAATATCATTAACGAAAACGGAGTTTTTCCTACAAACAACTTCCAATTGGCAACCTTCGATAAAGCCGAAGAAATCAGTGGCGAAACCTTGGCAGAGAAATATCTGATAAAGCGAACCGGCTGTTACGGATGCCCCATCGCCTGCGGTCGTCACTGCAAAGTGGATGATTTGGAAGCCGGCGGGCCGGAGTATGAAACCATCTGGGGTTACGGCGCGGACTGTGGTCTTTCCAATATGGGAAATATCATCAAAGCAAATTATTGGTGTAACGAGATGGGGCTGGATACAATTTCCGCCTCCACTACCATTGCTGCAGCCATGGAATTATATCAAAAAGGACTGATTACCGATAAGGATCTCGATGGAGTTCCACTACAATTCGGTAATGATGACGCCATCATTGAATGGACCAAGCGCATGGGGCTTCGGGAAGGTTTAGGGGATAAACTGGCAGAAGGTTCTTATCGTTTAGGAGAACATTTCGGAGCTCCGGAAGTTTCCATGAGTGTTAAAAAGCAAGAGCTTCCCGCCTACGATCCTCGAGCAATACAGGGTCAGGGTCTTGCTTATGCAACATCCAACCGTGGCGGCTGCCACGTTCGGGCTTACTTGATTTCTCCGGAAATCCTTGGACTGCCGGAAAAACTGGATAAGTTTTCTACAGAAGGAAAACCTTTATGGGTAAAAACCTACCAGGACTTAACCGCGTGCATCGATTCCTTAGGTCTTTGTCTGTTTACCTCCTTCGCAGCAGGCGCTGGAGAATATGCGGATATGTATAATGCCGTTGCCGGTACCAAGCATACCGATGAATCCATCCTGGAATGCGGCGACCGAATTTGGACCTTAGAGAGAATGTTTAACTTGAAGTCCGGCCTCAAAAAAGAAGATGACACCTTACCTCATCGATTGTTGAAAGAAGCGATCCCGGACGGCCCTGCCAAGGATAAGGTCAGCTTATTGGATCAGATGCTTCCGGAATACTACGAGCTTCGAGGTTGGGATGAGGATGGCGTTCCTACGGAGGATAAACTGAACAGTCTAAACATCTAGTTCCTATATATCTAGCTCAATTCTGAAAAAGTATTTTATAATCAAGAATAAAAGAAGAGCTTCCCGGAAGCTCTTCTTCTATTCTTAAATATCCGAAAAAACCTTTTACCATTTGAAAAATTCCCTGAAAGGAGGTTTAAAAATGGAGCTGCAAATCAAACTGTTTGCCACCCTTCGAGAGGGCCGAGGAAAGATTGTAACCAAGGAATTCAATCCCCCCACTACCCCGAAAAAGGTTTTAGAAGCCCTGAATATTGATGAAGAGGATGTGGCCATCCTATTAGTCAACGGCGTGGACGCAAACCTGGATCAGGAACTCCAAGAGGGAGATGTTCTTTCAATTTTCCCACCGGTGGGTGGCGGTTAAAGTCTTATCCCGCCCCATCCCTTAGCAGGTACACCGATTTAACAAGCTTAAACAATAGGTCTTCTTACTAATAGGTCTACTTACTAAATTGATTAAACCCTCTTACTACCGATTTCCATTGGCAAGAGGGTTTTTCTTTTTTTTGTTGCTTATTCTTATTATTTTATTCTCCGGATTCTGGTCTATTAATCCTGAGGAGGCAGTCTCAGTACATCTCCCACCTGTATATTATTGATATCCTCAATATTATTCAGACGAATTATTTCATCCACCTTACTTCCGTCTCCATAAAAAGCTCGACTGATGGAGAATAAAGTGTCTCCGCTTTGAACTTCATAGGTTTCCTCTTCTCCCGCGGGCTCCGTCGTTTCTTCTGCGGGTTCCTCCTCAGGGCTTTCTTCCGTATCAGTTTCAGACTCTTCCCCATCTTCATCACTTTCATCTTCCCCGGACGCTTCTTCTTCAATGGCACCATCTTCTTCTCCATCGACTGGATCTTCATTTGGTTGTTCTTCCTCTGTGTCATCTTCTCCGGGAACTTCTATTGCTTCCCCCCCGTTAACATTTTCTGCAGAACTGTTGAAAATTCTTTGCTCCAGGTCTCTAATAGTCCCCAGGGCAAAGGCCATCACAATTACTCCCACCGCAAGCAGGGCGATCAGCAAAAACTTGGACCGGGTTCTCCAAGGACTTTCATCCTCTTCCGGCGTATCATCATAGAAGGCTTCGTCCAACTCCTCAAATCCTGATCCTTCTACGTCTTCCTCCTCTTTGGAGGTCCCCCCGTATCCCCTGTCATAACCAAGGCTCTCTTCTTTAAAAGTTATATTATTCCCTCCGGAGAACTCTTCTCCGGAAGAGATTTCAAAATCTTTTCGCTGCAATTTCTTGTTAAAAAGCATCCGACTCTCAGCGTAACGCTGCTCAAAAATCCGTTCCCGTTCCGGATCTTCTTTCCTGTCCTGCTCCTCTTTGTTGCTTATATTCTCTTCTTGTATCTTATCCTTTTTAGTTTCCGTATTTCCTAGGGTCTCTTCGGTTATCAAAGTCTCTTCATTGCTAATTCCCTCTGATTCTTCTTCTGCTAGAGTTGCCCCTGTAGCGAAGGCAGGCCCGGGATTTTTCACACCATAACCCTCTAACTTTTCCACATAAATCAGCAGAGCCGTCAGATTCTTTTGCCCCTCTTTATTAAGCAGTTCCTTAATATAAGCTTTAGTACTTTCCTTAGTAGAAAGTGTGTTTATTAAGTTCAGGATGTGCTCTTCCATGGCATGGCTATAAGTTTCCTTCGAAGTAAGCAGCAATCGGTCTCCTTGGTCTAACACAAATTCATCGGTCACTCTTAGGATTTTTTCTATGGGTTCATGGGATCCGATATAATAATGGGTTTTTATATGGTTCATGGGAACCCTTCGTACCGCTTCATCTTCCACCATATAAAAGCCCTCTTCTCCCAGTGAAAAACCGAAAGCTTGATTTCCATCAATAACAAGTCCTACCATAGTGGCTCCTAATTCTTCTATATCCTCTTCCTCACGGAGTTCTGTAATTTTTTCCTTAGCACTTTCCAGGTGTTCTATTAATCGCTGTTTTTTTACGGAAAAAGAAGAAGGACTGTTTTCTTCTAAGTACAGATGATAGCGACTCAAGGCTTCAATGGCAATAAAAGCCGCTTGTTCGCCCCGTTCTCCTCGCACCGTTCCCGAGGCAATTCCATACACACTTTGTTTATAACTGTGTGTAGCGGATTTACTGGTGGAATCTTTTTGTTGATTCAAGTCCATGTACTGTCCGTTCAGATAGAACTTCTCTTCATTTTTACTGTGAATGTTCCCTTTATGACTAGCAACGGATGCATCAATTTTTATATGCTCTTTCAAAATCATCACCCTCTTCTTTCCCGTAGTATAAGCGTTTTTATAAGTCTATAGCTTTTTTTGCCAATTCATCGGCTTTATCGTTGTAATGGTCTCCGGAATGGGCCTTAACCTTTTTAAATCGGACATCAATGTTTCCTCGAACTTTTTCCTGATAATAATTTTTATAGGCTTTCGTACCTGCCTGATTGGTCTTCCATTGTCCCGTGCACCACATTTCGATGCCGGAATAATCATGGTAAATCCATAACTCTTTAAACTTCCCCTTGTTTTTCAAGGCAAAGGCCATGGCATACTGAGCGCCTAACAGTTCTCCCGCAACATTTCGCATAGAGGCCAAATGGGGGGCATTTCCTTTTTTAGAAAACAGAAGTTCTTTTCCGTTTAAAAGCAGTACCACTCCGCAGCTGTACTCCTTCGTTTTTTCATTGTAACTTCCATCCACATAAGCTTTTAAAATATTCGGGTCCTTTATAGTATTATTCGACATCGAAGGGGGTTTTTCCTCTTCTTCCATAGATTTTTTTAAATTTTTCTTTTCCGATACCTTTATGGATTCCAAAGGGGTACCATAAACATAAATTTTCGCTTCCTCTTCCGTGGAAAAGCCCTTATACTCCGCTCCTGAATAACCCTTTATCTGCTCTTCACATTCCTTCCAGGTTTGGTAGACCCCTGGAATTTTCCCATTTTTTACACCGTAAACTTTTTTCTTCCCCATATCCTCACCTATCCTATCTCTGTTTGTATCTCTGTTTGTATTTCTGGGCGCATCGCGGAGTGCCTGAGTGACCCCTTCCAGCTACTTTAGGAATTTTGCAAATTACGAATCAGGACCTCTGCAATTTTCAGTCCGTCCACAGCGGCGGAAATAATTCCCCCGGCGTATCCGGCCCCTTCTCCTGCAGGAAATAGACCCTTTAAATTGCTTTCATAGTTTTCATCCCGAAGGATACGTATCGGCGAGGAGCTTCTGGTCTCCACCCCGGTTAACATAGCATCTCCATAACCGAATCCTCTGAGTTTACGATCCAGTTTAGGCAGACCTTCCCTCATGGTTTCCACCACATAGGACGGTAGAGTTTCCTCTAGATTCTCAAAAACATATCCCGGTCGGTAAGATGGGATCACCTCTCCTAACTCTTTGGTTTTTCGCCCCTTTAAAAAGTCTTCCACCCGTTGCACCGGAGCGTGATAATTGCTGCCTCCAAGAATGAATGCTTTTTCTTCCCACTTTCGCTGATATTCTACACCGGCTAAAACGTGCTCGCTGCCGAAGTCCTTCGGATATACACTGACCAGCAATGCACTATTGGCATTAGGTTCATCTCTTTTATAGCGGCTCATGCCATTGGTTACCAGACGGTTCTTTTCCGAAGAAGCTCCGATCACCTCCCCTCCGGGACACATGCAAAAGGTGTACAGACCCCGACCGTTTTTTCCGTGATAAGACAGTTTATAATCTCCGGCTTTTAGCTTTGGATGATTATAGTATTTTCCGTACTGTACCTTATCTATTTTTTCCTGCAGATGTTCTATTCGAAGCCCCAAGGAGAAAGGTTTTTGTTCTAGAGCCACTCCCTGTTCATGTAGCATCAAAAAGCTGTCCCGGGCGCTGTGGCCAAGGGCTAAAATCACATGATCCGATAAGATTTCATCCTGGTTATTTACAATGACTCCTTGTATTCGTTCCTTTTCAATGATTAAATCCGTGACCTGATGATCAAAGAGGACGGTTCCTCCCAAGGATTTGATTCTTTCCCGAAGGTTCTTTACCACCACCTCAAGGATATCGGTGCCCACATGGGGCTTGTTTAAATAAGCGATCTCAGAAGGGGCCCCCGCCTCTATTAAAGCCTCCAGTACTGTTTGACACCTGGGATCTTTAATTTGAGTGGTCAGCTTGCCATCGGAAAAAGTACCGGCTCCCCCCTCACCAAACTGTACATTTGAGTTTACTTTTAATATCCCTTTTTCCCAAAAATCGTATACGTCTTTGCTCCGCTGTTCCACGGGCATTCCCCGTTCTAGCAGAACCGGCCGGGCACCGCTCTTTGCTAAAGTGAGAGCGGCTAAAAGCCCTGAAGGTCCTGACCCCACCACAATCGGAGGCTTGAAAAAAGCCTTTGGCGGGACTTTCGGAACCTCCTCCATTTTTTTCGGCTCTTCTACAATTTCCGCATTTTTAAGATTTTTGCCCTGCAGTACCGCCTTTTCATTTGTAACTTTTACCGAAATTCGATAAATAAAATTAATGCTGTTTTTTCTGGCATCAATAGATTTTTTCTCAATGGTATAGCTGAGTAAATCCTCTTTTGGTATTCTTAAATAACGGAGAATTTCTTTCTCCAAATCCTGTTTTTTTTCAATATTGATTTTCATATTACTGATTCGAATCATTTCGTCACCTCTATTTTTATCTTCCCTTCATTATACAATAATTGCCCCCTAGAATCAGTAAAATCCCTGAATTTCTTTTTCTTCACCATTGTGATACAATAATATATTGCAATGAACTTATTAGAATATAGTTATTGGAATATACACCCTTATATAAAGGCTATTTGGGAACAACTTAGTTATTACGTGAAAACTGTCGGAATCTTATTGAACCCTATACATTGGAGGCATACAAATGAATGAAGAATTTTTACCTGTCTCAAGAAAAGACCTTTCCCACCGGGATTGGGACAGCCTGGATTTTATATTGGTTACAGGGGATGCATATATTGATCACCCTTCCTTCGGTTCAGCTATCATCAGCCGTCTATTAGAGGCAAAGGGGTACCGGGTAGGAATCATTGCCCAGCCCGACTGGAAAAAGGACGAGGATTTTTTACGTCTCGGTAAACCGAACTACGGATTTTTAGTAACCGGAGGCAATGTGGACTCCATGGTCAACCACTACTCCGTCAGTAAAAAACGACGGCGTAAGGATGTTTACAGTCCCGGCGGTAAGGCTTTTATGCGTCCCGACCGGGCCAGCATCGTCTATACCAATCGTCTAAAATCCTTGTTCAAAGACACACCGATTGTTCTCGGAGGCATTGAAGCCAGCCTTCGCCGTCTTGCCCATTACGACTACTGGGAAGATAAGGTTCGGCGTTCAATTCTGTTGGATTCCAAAGCGGATTTGATCGTATACGGCATGGGCGAAAATCCTATTGTGGACATCGCCGAAGGTCTGGAAGCGGGAATTCCCGTGGAGCATCTGCACTATATCCGTGGAACTGTATTTAATACCGGCTCCTTGGAAGACCTGCCGGACTATACCTTACTGCCGAGCTTCGAAGAAATATCGGAAAACAAAAAAGCCTATGCCAAAAGTTTCATGCTTCAGTACCGAAACACGGATAGTCTAAACGGTGAAGTATTGGTTGAGCCCTATGATAACCAGTATGTAGTACAGAACCTGCCGGCGGATCCCATGGATAAAGAGGCCCTGGACCGAATTTATCGACTTCCCTTTACCAGAAGAGCTCATCCCGACTATGAGCCCCAGGGCGGAATCCCCGCCATCGAAGAGGTACAGTACAGTATTACCAGCAATCGCGGTTGTTTCGGCGGATGCAGTTTTTGCGCCCTGACCTTTCACCAGGGACGAAAAGTCCGCTCCAGAAGCCACGAAAGCGTCATGGAGGAAGCGAAAACCTTTTTGGATGATCCTAATTTCAAAGGATACATTCATGATGTGGGCGGCCCCACGGCAAACTTTCAAAATCCCGCCTGCGACAAACAGGAAAAACATGGAGTTTGTAAAGATAAACAGTGTTTATTCCCCGGACCCTGCTCACAACTGAAGGTAGATCATCAGGACTACGTTCACACCCTCCGGGAACTTCGTTCTCTGCCCGGTGTCAAAAAGGTCTTTATCCGTTCCGGAATCCGGTATGACTATTTAATGGCGGATCCGAATAAAACCTTTTTTAAGGAACTGGTTAAGCACCACGTCAGCGGACAATTAAAGGTTGCCCCGGAGCATGTTTCCCCCCGGGTACTGAATAAAATGGGAAAACCTTCAAAAAAAGTATACGACGGATTTGCACGGGAGTATTTCCGCCACAATCAGGCCTTCGATAAAAACCAGTTCCTTGTTCCCTATTTTATCTCAAGCCACCCCGGTTCGGAACTTCGGGACGCGATTGAGCTGGCGGAGTACATTCGGGATATGGGCTATATGCCGGAACAGGTCCAGGATTTTTATCCCACCCCGGGAACCCTTTCCACCTGTATGTACTATACCGGCCTGGATCCCAGAACCATGGATAAGGTTTACATCCCCCGCTCCACAGAGGAAAAAGCTATGCAGCGGGCCTTAATTCAATTTCAAAATCCGAAAAACCGCAGCCTGGTTAAAAAAGCCTTGATTCGAGGAAATCGAGAAGACTTGATCGGATCCCATCCAAGGGCCTTAATTCCCGGAGAACCCACTTCGAAGAAATCAAATAAACGAGCGACAGGAAGAATATCTCCTAAAAGAAAGTAGTCCTGTTCTCAATCCGATCAACGGTCTATAGAATCCTGCTGAGTTGCAAAATATTTTTGATGTTTTTCATATGTTAATTGAATCAAAAAAGTGCAAAGGGTCGAAAACCTCTACTGGTTTTTGACCCTTTACTATGCTTTATTTCAGCATCCTATTTCCCTTGAAATTCTTTGTAATTACTTTTTAAATTTATATCAATACCAAGAAAAATTTTAATAGAACTGATCCATGAATTTCTCAGCATTTTTCGGTTCCAGCTCCCGATCCACTAAAGGCTTCTCTTCCTTTAAATACTCAATCCTATCTAGGAATGCAGGCTTTTCTTCCTTGTAAATAATGCCGATAGGAATTCCTTCATCAAATTCCAAAGACTTTTGGAAAGCTGCAATTTTATCCGTTGGATCATAATCCTCTTCCAGCTTATATACATGATCTTTGTACCATTTAAAAGTATTAATTTTGTTAAATACTACGCAGGGCTGAAAAATATCCACTAAGGCATACCCCTGATGGTTAATGGCGGCTTTCATGGTTTCAACCATATGCTCCTTATCTCCCATAAAAGTTCTTGCCACAAAGCCGCAACCCAAGCTGATGGCCGTTGCAATGGGATTGAAGGGTTGCAAGTGTACCCCTTCGGTCTGGATTCCCGTAACGTGGCCCGGGCGGGTAGTTGGAGATGCTTGTCCCTTCGTCAGTCCATAGATTTGATTGTCATGAACAAAGTGGCTGATATCCACGTTTCTTCTTACATTATGCAAAAAGTGGTTACCCCCTTCTCCATAGGAATCCCCGTCACCGGAATGAATGATTACTGTAAGTTCACGATTCGCAATTTTGATCCCTAAGGCGGGAGGTATGGATCGTCCGTGCAGTCCATTAAATCCGTTGGCATTAATATAATGAGGCAGTTTTGCAGCCTGTCCGATCCCTGAGGCTACCACCACTTCATGGGGTTCTTTTCCCAGTTCCTGTAGTGTTTGTTTGATGCCCTCCAACAGTCCGTGGTTTCCACAACCGGGGCACCATGCTTTTTCTTCACTGCAGTCAAAAATATTTTTCTGATCCATTATAATACCTCCTTTACGGATTCAATCAGTTCTTCCAAAGCGATTTGCCGTCCGTCGTATTTTAATATCGAGTGATCAAAAGTGATCCCGGTCTCCTGACGAATAAGCTTTGCCAGTTGTCCTGTATAGTTTTGTTCCACGTTAATCACTTGTTTCGCCCCTTTAGCTTTTTCTTCCAAGGTTTTTTTCGGCAGAGGATACACATCCCCGAAACTTAAGGCGCCAATGGAGTGTCCTTCTTCTTGAAGAATTTCCACGGTCTCCCGAAGAGTTCCATAGGTGGAGCCCCATCCCACTAGTAGGATTTCCGGATTATCCTTACCCATGAACCAGGGTTCTTCCACTTCTTTTTCTAAAGCTTTCAGTTTGTTCATCCGTTTATCCATCATTTTAATTCGCATCTCACCGGATTCGGTAATATTACCGTTTTCATTATGCTCATCACTGTCAGCCAATAGGGTTTTACCGGGGATTTTCCCGGGGATGATCCTGGGGGAGATACCATCTTCCGTAAAACGGTATCGTTGATAATCTCCTTCGGGGAGATCTTTTGCCTTTGCAATATGACGCTCAATGGTCACCTTGCTGAAATCGTAGGGTTCAATCGTTTGATTGGCATCGGCCAAGTACTGATCATTCATAAGGATTACCAGGGTTTGATATTTCTCCGAAAGATTAAAGGCCTTGGCAGTTTTATAAAAGGCTTCCTCCGCGGTTCTCATAGAGGTGACCATTCGTGGGATTTCTCCATGGGAAGCGGTGAGAATAAAACTCAAGTCACTTTGCTCCGTTCGGGTAGGAAATCCAGTGGCGGGTCCCGGACGTTGAACATTGGCCACAACCAATGGGGTTTCCGTAATCGCCGCAAGCCCTAAGGCTTCCGTCATTAGGGAAAATCCGCCCCCGGAGGTTCCGGTCATAGCCCGGATTCCTGCATAGGAAGCACCGATGGCCATATTGATGGCCGCAATTTCATCCTCCGCCTGCTCCACAACGATTTTCGCCTTTTTCTGATTGGCGGCAAAAAAACTCATGATACTGGTGGAGGGGGTCATGGGATAAGCACTATAAAAAGTTACCCCAGCCGCCAGGGCTCCCAGAGCAATACCCTGGTTGCTGTTGATCATAATTCGTTGGTCCGTATTTTCCGGCTTAGACAAATTCCAGGATTCCAAATCCATTTCATAGCCTTTAAGTAACGCCTTATGATTAACCTCAAGAATTTTTTCCTTAAATGTTTTTTCTATAACTTTTTTCCCGATTTTCAGGTCCAGACCCAAAGCATTGATCAGAGCTCCCAGGAGTACTACACTGAAAACCTTTGGATTTCCCACATCCTTTGCAACATCTTTTAAGGGAAGATAGATACTCTGGCCTTCAGGAATTTTTACATCTTCTTTAAGAGAGTGATCCAGCACTACTTTCCCTCCCTTTTTCAATCTGGAGAGATGTTCCGTTACCGTATTTTCATCAAAAGCCACAATAACGTCCAGTGTATTTTTATGACCGTATAACGGCTTTGTTCCAAAACGGATCTGACTGAAATTATGACCTCCTCGAATTCTTGACATATAGTCCTTATTCGAAAACAGATAATAAGAACTCCGCTGTAAAACTTTTTCCAAAAGTGCTCCCAGGGTATCAATTCCCTGTCCTGCAGATCCTCCGATTAATAGATTATAATCCAATAGTAAACGCCCCTTTCCTTTTAATTTTTCTTATTTTACACTATTTTTTATATACCCTCATAAAAAGCATTCAATCGGTAAGGTTTTCTAGATGCCTACGACTTCGGCTAAAATTTCACCAATGGAGCCTTGGATCACTAGATCCGCTCGTCGATCCTGGGGGGTGCTTTCCTGATTTATGATAATGAGTTTTCTCCCCTGGAAATATTCCAAAAATCCTGCGGCGGGATATACCACCAAAGAAGTTCCTCCTACAATCAAAACATCAGCTTGTTCAATGGCGGCAATGGCCCCTTCGATCACTGATAAGTTCAGGGGTTCTTCGTAAAGTGTTACGGCTGGGCGAACAATTCCTTGGCATTTACTGCAAGCAGGAACTTTTCCCCGACTTTTTAGGAGTTCTTCAAACCCGTACTCCTGGTGACATTCCATACAGTAATTTCGGTAGATGCTTCCATGCAGTTCATAAACTTTACGACTTCCCGCTTTTTGATGTAGGCCATCCACATTTTGTGTGATGATCGCCTTTAGTTTCCCCTGTTCTTCCAATGCTGCTAAGGCATAGTGGGTCTTATTGGGCTTTGCCTGTTCATGAACCAGGTTATCCCAATAATACTCATAAAAAGTTTTGGGATGTTTTAGAAAAAAAGAATGGCTCAAAATTATTTCCGGGGGATAATCATCTTGCTTCCCGGTTTTATAAAGGCCCCGGTCCTTACTTCGAAAATCCGGGATGTTGCTTTCCGTGGAGGTACCCGCCCCTCCGAAAAATACAAGATCACCCCCTTCTTTCAGTGCTTTTTTCAGCGATTCGATGGCTTCTTTGTTATTTTTCAAGTTTATCCCCTCCTATCCTCATTACTACCCTGTTTCCCGAGGATCTATCGAAATTCATCTCCGACATCTTCTTTTTTGTCTCCTATACAAAATCTTGTGTATTTCATGTTATGTATTTCCTGTTACATATTTCACAAACCGGTCCGAAACTTCCCCGCTTTTTCTTTTCCCGGAGGTTTCACATGATATCTTACGTAATGGAAATCATTCCTGCCAGACTTCCCCGTTCATTACCATGAACCCGGTGACTGAAAAACAAATCCGGATGACATTTGGTGCATAAATCCGTTACAAAAATTTGACTCGCGGGTACACCGGCGGACCGAACCATCCTTCTGTTCAATTGCCATAAATCCACCCGGTACTTTCCCTGTCCCTGAAAAATTACGTCTTCTTTTCTCCAGTCAGATAAGTTCTGTAACTTTTCAAGCACATCTATTTCCACTTCAAAACAACAAGGCCCAATAGAGGGTCCTATTCCCACATACACATCCTGGGCCCTAGTTCCAAACTCCTGTGCCATTCTTGTTACGGCTTTTTTAGCCATTTCTTTCCAAGTACCCCGCCAGCCGGAATGAGCCATGGCCACCGCTTTATTTCTCGAATCCACAAAAAACAACGGTACACAGTCCGCATGCTGGGTAACTAAGGTGATTCCCGATTTATTAGTAACAAGAGCATCCACACCCTGATAATCCTTGTCTTTTAAAATACCTTTCCCCCGGTCCTTCTCCTCAATTCGAAGAATACCGGTCCCGTGATCCTGATCCGACAGCACCAAGGACTCTAATTCCACGTCCAAAGCATCAGCGAATTTTTCAAAGTTCTGCAGTACCTTTTCTTTATAATCACCGTTGGCAAAACTTAGATTCATCCATCGATGATACCCCTCACTTACTCCGCCGCAACGGGTACTGAACCCGTGTTTTATAAAACCTAAGGCTTCCAGTTGGGGAAAACTAAAAATTTTGACCCCGGATTGTTCTTGCAGTTTCATAGTTTTCGATTTGATCGCCTTCATGGTTTCCCTTCCTTCCGAATAAAACTTATTTTGATTATTATAGTCAAAGTATTTCATTCAAAGTATACTTTCAATGTATTTCCCAGTGTATTAGTTGCAATTTACTTGCAGGATTTTCGATTAAAAGCTGATTAAATCCTTCTCCATTAAATACTGCAGATGCAGAATTTTCTCCCCTGCGTCTTGAAAACGAACGGCAATACGGTCTTCATCAATAATTTCTATAATAATGCCCTTGCCGAATTTTTTATGATGGATCTCCCGGTTAATCCTCGGAGGAGAATTTTCACCTATTCTTTCGGGCTTTTTATGTTCTCTTTGAAATAACCGGGCCTTCCACTGGTTTTTCCAGTTTCTGCTTGTCAAATTCCCTTTGATCTCTTCCAGAAAAAAGGAGGGCTGTACCGGCGCTCCATAACGTTTTTCCATGGTCAGTAAAAAAAGCTGGGATTTTGCCCGGGTGATAGCCACATAAAACAGCCGCCGTTCCTCTTCTAGGAGAGCCTCTTCCCCATGATCCTTGGATTTTTTCAAACTGCCGGCGCTGGGGAAAACATCATTCATTAAATCCATTACGTATACCTTTGGAAATTCCAGTCCCTTAGCCGAGTGAACCGTAGTCAGCGTCACCCCTTTGCCAAAGTTTCTTTTTCCCTCTTCCAAAACCCCTTTAAACTCTTCCATGACCGCCTCAAATCCTTGAATATTTTCCAAGTCTTCGGTTAGGGCTCTTACAGTATCCAAAATTCCCTTTCCGTTTTCCATGGAAGCGCCACTGTGGTCGGACTTACGATCCAAAAAATCACCGTAACCCAACTCCTGTTCGATGAAGGTCACAATCTCTTCACCCTTCTTCTGTCTTAAAAACTCAAATCCCCGCTGGATTTTTTCGATCCGTTGTCCCTGGTACCGTTTTAATCCCGGATAAGTAAGCATGGCCTCAAAAATGTTTGTCAGGTCCTTCCGTTTTCTAAGGATTTCTTCGGTATAGTACATCAATTTTTTCGATAAATAGGCTTCATTTTTATAATAAATCCGGTTAAAAGCGGCTAAATTTCGGGAATCCATGGCTACCGCCATGTACGCTTTTAAGTCCTGAATCACCCAATGGCTAAAAAATTTATTCCGGTAATCCCGTATATAAAAAGGAAGGCCCTCTTTATGTAAAACCTTAATCAGAGGGATCGCCGAAACATTGTTTCGAAAAAGAATGGCCACGGACCGCAGGTCTTCCTCTTCTTTTAACTCATGAAGAATTCCCAGCAGCTGATCTTTCTCATCCCGATAAACTTTTTTCGTAATCCCGGGATCCGAAGGGTTCTTCGTAAAGCTTTTTTTGCGGTAACGGTCCCTGTTTTTTACAATCACGCTATTGGCCATATCCACCAGCTCCGGGGTGCTTCGGAAGTTTTCTTCCATAAAATAAACCTTGGCTTGTTTATAAATCTCAGGAAAGTCCAACATGATTTTCGGGTCCGTTCCCCTCCAGGAATAAATTCCCTGGTCATCATCTCCCACCACAAACAGATTGTTTTCAGGAAAGGACAGGGTTTTAATGATCTCAAACTGTAGAGGGCTGGTATCCTGAAATTCGTCCACCTGAATAAAGGGATAAATTCTTCGGCAACGCTGAAGAAGATCCATACTGTTTTGTAGAATTTTCAAGGCCAATATCAGCATATCATCATAATCGATCACATCCCGTTGCTTTTTATAGATTTCATAATCCTTATATATTTTTTCGAAATTCAAAATATCCCCCACAGCTTCGTGATCCTTCAACTGATCATAGGGAATCATCCTATTTTTAACAAAACTTAATTTCGTCACTAGATTTTCGATTTTCTCCTCCGTGGGATACTCTCCGTTATACTTTTGAAAAAGGGCTCCCAGCACGGCGGTTTTACTTTTTTCCTTAGGATTTTTGCTCTCCTCCTCCAGGATGGAAAGGCGCCGTTTTTTTTGTTGGAACACAAACTTTACGATCCGAAAGGCGAAACTGTGAATCGTAGAGAAATTCGGACGCCCCTCAACCACCCCGCCGAATAACTCTTTAAATCGCTGCTCCATATCCCGGGCCGAGGCTTTGGAAAAGGTCATGGTATAAATTTCTTCGGGGTTTATACCATGATTCAGTATTAAATTTGCGGTCCTGGAAACCAAGGTCGTGGTTTTACCCGACCCTGCCACGGCCAAAACGATTGCGGGCCCTTTCACATGTTCCATAGCCTGTTGTTGCTGGGTGTTGCAGGCAATGGAGAAATTTTTATTTAAATAAGTATTTATATTCATTTTATCACCATCTATTTTAGTAGTAAGTTTCATTATAACACAAGAAAAAAACAGGATATATGATTAATCCTGTTAGTCTCCGATTTCTATTTCTATGTCTCCATGACGATTATCTACGGTTACTACGACTCCTCCCGCTCTAATAGTTCCCTTGAAAATTTCTTCATTTAATCCCTGTTCTTCTTCAAATCCACCCTCTGTCAGGTCAAGATTTTCAATTATCCTTCCGAATCGAGTGTGTAAATCAAACACTGCGGATTGTTCTTCTGAAAGTTGTAAATGAACGGATCCAAATTCATTTTCTATGCTAATCCCCGTTACTGTTTCCTCTTCATTTTCCAAGGTAACGTCTCCGTG
>PWEO01000038.1 GCA_003553525.1 Clostridiaceae bacterium | reverse complement strand
TGATCAAAGAGAAACGGCCTTTGCAGATTCGTTTACTGGCTTTATTCTTAATTTTAATCTATCTTCCGATTTTATTTAATGTGTTTTTTATTCAACGGCAAACCATTAATGCTGTCAAGGAGGATAAACTCACCACCATCGAAGAATCACTTCAAAGAACCGTCGGTACCCTGGATCAAACCGCAGAGGATATCGAAAAACTTCTTGAAGATCGATCCAGGCAGCCCGGGCTTCAAAAAGGTGTTGAAGATTACTCCATTCTTCCCGAACAAGCCCAGGAAAATTTTCAACAGTATATGAACCGACAGCTGAATGATATTGAGAACACTTCTGTTTATCTGGCTCACAGTAGTGTCTTCAGCTTGGAGGGAGACCATTTTTCAACCGAGGACTTTTGGCATGAAGACATCAGCGAAAGTGCTTTTTATCAGAATCTGATTACGGAAGCTCTGGATGACGGTTGGCATTTTTTACCTACGGAAAAGATCTATAGTCCGGCTTATTATGAGGAAAATTACAAGGCAGAAATCTCCCAAAGCCTTGTGTATGTCCAAAGCCTTACGAACCTTGAAGGAAATGCCCTCGTGGGCTATATCGTTTCCATAATCGACCAGGAAAATTTTATGGAACTCTACCAAAACGTTTTCATTGGCGAGGGAGGACGCTTAGCCCTATGGAGCCCACAGGAAGTGCCTTTAAACACTGAGGAAAAAATCTTCTTTCCCGAAGACCTTCGCACAAGAATTTTTCGGACAGAAGATTTTAGCACCTTGGAAGCGGAGGGAGAATCCATGGTTTTCTATTCAGACTCCCTGAACTCTTTTCCCGGAATACTCACCGCGAGAATTCCCGAAAGTGCTTTGACACAGTCCATCATAGGACCCCTTAGACTAAATCTCTATTTGATGATTTTAATCAGTACCTTGATTTCCCTATGGGTTTTCCTAGAGATTGTTATTATTTCCAATATAGCATCGGAAAGGGAAACTGCTCATTATCGCTTAACTTTAAGTGAAGAATTGAATGAGAAGCTACGGATGTACAAACATGATTTTTCCAATCATTTGCAGATCATTCAAGGACTTATCCACCTAGGCCATGGGGATCGGGCGCTAAAGTACTTGAATAAAATTTCCGGACAGGGCAAAATGATCTATGACACTTATGAAATAGGCATTCCAGAACTTGAAGTGGTCATGTATGATGCCCTGCAGCAAGGGAAGGAGCAGGGAATTGATGTCAACATTAAAACCATGGAACTCCCGTCTTCCCTGGGGATCAACATTTATGACTTAGTTAAGGCCCTTACCAATTTAATAAAAAATGCCTACGAAGCCATGGCTCTTTATCCAGAAAAACATCGGGTGTTAACCATCGAAACCTTTGACGATGAGAGTTCTTATATTTTTAAGATCAGCAACAATATCCCCTTGATTTCCCGGGAGGATCAATCCCGAATTTTCGAGAAAGGATTTACTACCAAAGCCAAAGGCGACGGATTCGGCCTTTATATGGTTAAGTCTTTGATTGAAAAACACCAGGGCACCGTTGATCTAATCGTGGATGAGGATGGGAACCACTTTTACGTAAAAATTCCTAAAAACAAATAGAAAAAGGCAGCCGGCTGTTCATTGCTCCGGCTGCCCTTTTTTTATTCCGCGGCTTTTTATTCTGCGGCTTTTTCTCCGGCGATGATTCCCGAGGACCAGGCCCACTGCAGATTAAAGCCGCCGCAGTCTCCATCCACATCCACAATCTCCCCTGCAAAGTAAAGTCCCTTTACTTTTTTAGATTCTAACGTTCTGGAATTCACCTCATCGCTTCGAATTCCACCGGCGGTAACCTGGGAATCCTTCCAGGAAAGGGTTCCCGTAGACTTTAGCCGACAATTCTTTAATGCCTTGGCTAATCTTCGGATTTCTTTATCGGTTACCTCTTCACAGGATTTCTTTATGTCCTTTACTCCTATTTCTTTTAAAATAACAGGAATTACTTTTTTATTTAATATACCGATCAAGCTGAAATCAAAGGGTTTTTTCCCATCTAAGCTCACAAGCATCCATAGGGTTTCATAAATTTTTTCTTCTCCGGCCTCGGGAAAAAAGTCCAAAACCACCCAGGGCTCCCTGTTTTTTTGCAGGCATTCCTGAACACCCCGGCTAAGCTGTAGCACCGGTGGACCGGAAACCCCATATTCCGTAAAAAGCACCTCTCCCTGTTCTTTTCTCAACAGTTTTCCTTCCGACTCCAGTTTAATACTTCCTTGAATTTTCACCCCTTTTAGACTTCGAAAGCTGCGATTATCGCATTTGATCTGCACAAGGGCTGGAAACACCGGTGTCAGCCCATGGCCTACACTTTTTCCCAAATCATACCCGCTGCCGTTAGAGCCCAGTTTTGGCGCAGACTTCCCTCCTGTGGCCAAAATAACCTTGTCTCCTGTAAGCCTTGTTTTAGATTCCGTCTCCACAATAAATTGGTTGTCTTTTTTTTGAAGGGTAATTACGGGATCGTCCAGGATTTGATGCACACCTAACTTTTCCACTTCATAGCGCAAAATATCCAATACACTGCTGCCCTGATCGGATATAGGGTAGACCTTTCCCTCATCTTCCACTTTCGTCTCCAATCCCAACAGCTGAAAAAACCGAAGGGTCTCCTCCACATTCACTTGGGTTAAAGCACCTTCAACAAAAGCCGGGTTTTCTCCATGAAAATGTGCTGTGCTCGTTGTGATATTCGATAGATTGCAGCGTCCGTTTCCCGTGGCAAGAATTTTCTTTCCCACACGGTTCAGACCTTCTATGAGGACCACCTCTCCGCCTTTCCTTGCTGCAGAAATTGCAGCCGTTAATCCACTGGCTCCGCCGCCAACTATCAGAACTTTTTTCGATATCATACCTCTCTCACCGCTTTTCGAACAAGATTTAACCCATGTTTGGCTGCAAAGTGGCGGATACGATTTCGATCACCCAGGAGATGTTTTTCTACATGCCATACTTTGTCCTGGAATGCTAAGGCGATGTGTACAAGGCCCACCGGGGTTTTTGCTGTGCCTCCGCCGGGACCGGCAATCCCTGTAATGGATAATCCCATGGTGGTTCCTCCGACTTTTTGAATCCCTTTTGCCATGGCAATAGCGGCTTCCTTACTTACCGCACCTTGGCGTGTCAGTGTGTCTTTGGGAACCTTTAGCAAATTGGTTTTGGATGCATCGCTGTACGTAACGATGGATAGAGGAAAAACTTCCGAAGCCCCGGAAACATTTGTTATGCTTGCGGCTACCAAACCGCCAGTGCAGGACTCCGCAACACTAAGGGTATAACCTTTGTTTTTTAAGGACTTGACGACGACATCCTCTAAACTTTCATGGTCCTCACCGTATATATAATCGCCCAATCGCCTCTTTACCTTTTCTTCCAAAGATCGGATCATTTCATCCGCTGTGCTTTCTTCCCCGGCCCTTGCGGTGATTCTTAGAATCAGTCCCTGGTCCATGCAGTAAGGGGCAATGGAAGGATTGTGCTGTTCTTCAATAAGGTCCTCCACCATGGCTTCCATGGTGCTTTCCCCCACGCCGAAAATATTCAACACTTTGGATTTAACAATTCCTTGAGCATACTTGCTGAGATAGGGTTTGATATGATTATCAAACATGGGTTGAAGCTCTCTTGGGGGCCCCGGAAGCAATATTACTATTTTACCCCCGGTCTCAATTAAAATTCCCGGCGAGGTACCGTTGGGGTTTTTAATGGGTAAAGCCCCTTCCGGCAAGAAGGCCTGTTTATTATTGCTTTTTTCCATAGGAACCTTGATTTGATCGAAAAAACTTTGAATATCTGCGAGTATGCTTTCGTCCAGGATCAGTCTTTTATCCAGGACTTCTGCTGCAACTTCCCGTGTCAGGTCATCCTTTGTAGGCCCCAGTCCCCCGGTGATGATTAACAGATCTGCCCGCTCAAGGCTTTCTTCCATGCTTTTTTTAAATCGATTTCGGTTGTCTCCCACTACGGATTGACGATATACATTAATCCCAAGGTCTGCTAAGCCCTTGGCGATATATTGGGTATTGGTATTAACGATGTCCCCAAGTAAAAGTTCCGTACCGACGGATAAGATTTCTGCATTCATAGGTTTTTCCTTTCTTTGATTATATTTTGAAACTTTTTCAAAAAAAGACTTTCCTTTATGGGAAAGTCTAGTTTTTCGTCAATTTTTCACAGGAAAAACCTTTTTCCTGTAAGCTCTTTAGCGCCTGTCGATCATTCTCTAAATCCTTATATAGATTCAAGTTTTTCATCAGGTCTCCTAAAAAAGAGTACTTATGAAAGGTATCGGGGGCTAAAGAATAATACACCCATTGCGCTTTTTTGTCTCCTTTAATCAGTTTTGCATTTTTCAGTTTTATAAGATGCCTTGAAGTATTGGATTGGGAGAGCCCTAGTATTTCCTGAATTTCACAAACACATAAAGGCTTTTCCTGGACCAGATGTAATATTCGAACCCGGGTCTCATCTCCCAGGGCTTTTAGGATTTCTACAATTTCCATATAACCGACTCCTCTTTTAGACAAAGCTATTTGCCTGTTATTGTCTTAATTTTATGTCTTCCCTGTTAAATTGTCAACAGATAATCCTTTGTATTATTTCCAAGTGTATTTCAGCCTCTTAGGATATATCATATTTTTTCATTTTTCGATAGATGGTTGCCTGTCCAATGCCGAGAAGCTTTGCCGCTTCTTTGATACTGGTGCATCGGGCCAATGCCTTTTTGATCATCTTTTCTTCCAGTATTTCCAAAGGTTCTACTATTTCATCCTCTTCATTCTTAACTTCCCAACCCAAAACCCGTTGCTGCAAATCCTCTTTATAGATCACTCGGGACTTTGATACGTTCAACGCATATTCCATACAATTTTCCAATTCCCGGACATTTCCCGGCCAGGAATAAGCGATTAAGGCTTTTTTTGCTTCCGGCGAGAGATGTTTCGCCTCTTTTTCAAAGCGTTCCTCGTAGCGTCGTAGAAATACCTCCGCCAGGATTTCAATATCCTCTTTTCTCTCCCTGAGCGGTGGGATGGTTACGGGAACCACATTCAGCCGATAAAAAAGATCCTCCCGAAACAGTTTCCTTTTCATAAGTTCTTCCAAGTTTTGATTTGTCGCCGCTATTACTCGAACCTGCACGTGTTTCGGTTTTGTGGACCCTAAGGGTTCAATCACTCCGTCCTCTAAAAATCGCAACAATTTTACCTGCAGGTTCATAGGCATGTCTCCGATTTCATCAAGAAAAATCGTACCTTCATGGGCCTTTAGAAATTTCCCCTCTTTCCCTTTTTTACTGGCATCGGTAAAGGCCCCGGCTTCATAACCGAATAATTCACTTTCCAGCAGGGCTTCAGGGATGGACCCGCAGTTTATGGGCACAAAGTTTTGCTCCCGTCTTGGGCTTGCTAAATGAATGGCCTTTGCAAACATTTCCTTTCCCGTGCCGCTTTCCCCTTGGATCAGCACCGTGGAATTTTGTTTGGCCGCCACCTTGGCAATCTTCACCGTTTCTCCCAGGGCCTGACTCTCTCCGATAATGGAGTCAAATCCTACAAAGGCCTCTTCCCGATGGACTTCCTGGGCCATTTGATAGACGTCTTTATAGGGACGAAAACTTAATATTCCTCCGATATCCGTACCCTCTCTTCGAACCGGGTTATAATTTCCGAGAAAAAAACGGGTATCCTTTCCGTTTTTAGCCGCTAATGGTTTGGAAATCAGAGGCCTGGTTTTATTTTTCTGATAGGTGATTTCTTTTAAGGCTTTTTCTATTCGTTCGAAGTGCAGAAAAACCTTTGATAAAGAACGCCCCTTAAGCCACTCTTCCGACTTTCCCAGTAGTGTTTCTGCATTTTCATTAATAAAAAGAATTTCTCCCTTGGCATCTACACTGATAATTCCTTCATCCACTCCGTTCAAAATCGCTTCCAGCTGGATTTTTTGAATGGAGATCCGGTGTTTTGAAAGGACTTCCATCATTTTGCTCTCCAAAAAGTTTGCCATTTTTTCAATGAACTTTCGGTAGGCCTCCTGATTATCCACCAGCCGCTGACGCTGATCATCATCGAAGGCAATGAGACTGATAAGACCCAGAATCTCTCCGTCCAGGGTTATGGGAGCACAAAGATGGGCAAGCTCTAAACCCTTTTCCCGGTAAGAGCATTCCCGACAGGTCATGGATTGAAGCTTGTCCGTTACCGCCTGGTCTTTTTTTCCTTCCAATACTTCGGAAAACACCGAATCTAAAGAAACATAGGGCTCGATACTGTCTTTATATGAGCCCGTAACATAAAGACGTTCCCCTTTTTGGTCTATAATCGTCACTTCAATACCCAGAACCATGGCAATTACTTCCGCAATCTGCTCTACGGTTTCTATAATGGACTGCAGCTTCAGTTTTTGTTTTTCCATTGTCATCCCCTCTTACTCTATAGACTTTGAGCCACCATAATATTCAAAATTAGATCATCAGCATTTCCCATGCCCTTAACGCTGATATCCCCCAGGTTTTCAATGCTTTTTTGTAAACTCTCCCCTGCAATTCCTTCATTATGGGAAATAGACGTCCCTTCCTTAGCTAAAAGCATCATTTCCATTACTGCTCCCACAGAAGTCGATAGTTTCAGTGCACAACCGGGTTTTGCACCATCACAGATCACCCCGGTGATATTTCCGACGATATTTTGAATTCCTTTTTCAATCTCTACGAAGGACATGTCCATAAATTCTCCTATGGCCACAGCACTTCCTACCCCCGCTGCGATGCCGCATCCACAAAGGGGTGAGAGTCTTCCGATTTTATTTTTCACATAAATGGTTACCATAAAACTAAGAGCAAGTCCTTGCAGCAGTCGCTCTTTCGAGACTTGCAAGTCCTCCGCCATAACGATTACCGGAAGAGAGGCTGCCAATCCCTGATTACCGCTCCCTGCACAGCTGTAAACCGTATAGGGTACCCCTGACATCCGGGCATCGGAGGCCCCGGCAGTTATGGCTTTCGCTTCATTTAAAACGTCTTTTCCGATCACTTGTTTATTCATTAAATTGGTTAAGGTGTACCCGACTCCCATACCCAACTTCTCTGCTTTTCCTTTGTTTCCGATACTGCAGTTTTTCTCAATCACCGGGGTTAGAAAGGATAACTCTTCCTTTGTAAGTTTTTGAATCGATTTCATGAGGACTTTCAGATTCAAGTCTTCATTTAAAAATTCCTTGGACTGATCATCATCGTTTTTCTGCTCTTTCCTGTACACAATTTCTCCGTTTTTTTCTTTCAACACCACATTACCATGACTGTACTTGATAATTATCCGGCTATTGTTGTGGTCTCCCCAAGCCTTAACCTCAACATAGACTTCCGGTTTTTTTTCCAGGAAATCCACGGTTACTTGGTGATTATCCAAAAAAGCATGTCCTATGGCTTCACTGTTTTTTGGAATGTTTTCCAGCACCTCTAACTCTTTACTCCCGTCTCCCAGTAAGGCTCCCAGGGTGGCCGCCCAGCAAAGCCCTTTTTTTGTGGTCCCGGGAACAAATACCCCCATGCCATTTTTGTAAAGATTGGAGTTTACCAATATTTTTAGACCCTTCAGTTCTTCACCTATCAACGCTCTGGCTAATGCTGCGCCGTAGGCTACTGCCACCGGTTCGGTGCATCCCGTAGCCGGTTTTATTTCCTTTTGTAATATTTCTAAAATCATTTTTTCCATTTCGACTCCTCCTGAGGCTTTTATATTAATATCTGCTATTAGTTATTGCAATTATCATGCCAATAACAGGCTTCAGGTTTTAGAGTCTCTTTGTTGTTATTTTATCATATTTTCATGAAATAAGGGCAAAAAATTATCAAAATGATAATTCGCTATCATTTTGATAATTTTATTTCTTTATAGTCGCTTTTATTCAGTTTTACGGGCTGATCCGATTCTTATTTTCTCATTTTGATAAAACCCGGTATTTTTATCTTCTTACAGGGTAAAATTAACGATTAACGCCGGATCCAGGACTCTGAAAGCAAAGGATTCCGTAATAAACAGTCGAACTTTTTCATCGGTATGAGACTCATATCCGATGGAATAGTCCTGACCAATGGTCAATTCCAGATCTTCATGATCTTGAGGAAGTAAAAATGCTCCCTGAACCACATGGCTGTGGATGACCTCTCCACCGATAAGCTCTTCTACTTGCTTTACTAAGGGATAATTATTGGATTCCCGGTTGATACGCTTCCATGCTTCATCTCCCACAACAAGATTATAGGGCTTTTTCGCAAAAGCATCCTGCAACATAATCATTCCCTTTGCAACCATCTCCAAAATAGTTTTCGCGTCGTCTCCAAAGGTTAGGGTTTCTTGTTCGCTGGATGCTTTCAGTCCTTTAATCTGACCTTTATCATATCCGTTATAAATGGCTTCTTCTTCAAACACCGCCAGTTTATGAACTGCATTTTCCAAGGCTTCCAATTCTATATCTTTGGCTCCTCGTACAATATTGTCCATTTCCCATCGATCCAGTTCAAAGCTGATTCTGGCTTCCACCAATGCCGTGGACTTATATACTCCGGTTTTTACATCTTTTTCATCATCCACAAGGGCTAAGCGTCCTTCCGGTACCACGGTGTAGTCCCATCCCTTCGGTCCTTCCACATGTACGGTTTTTCGAGCTGATAAATGAGAGTGTAGAACTTCAACGGCTCGTTCATCAATTTCTCTCCAAGCTTCTTCCGTTAAGGGTGCAATGCTTCTTTTTAAAATATCCATATTCTTCCTCCTCTATTATTATGATTTAGCGTCTTGCTCTCTTTTCCCATGATAGTTTTTATTTTAATTTCCCGATATTAAGCCCGGTGCTTGGAGGCTTTCCTCCACTGGCTTCTGCTCCTTCTTCCGCTTCAATGATCGGTTGGTCCGTAAATAAATAGGTTTGCAATTCTTCGTCCCATTTATCCATGTTTCTTCGCAGCCATTCAATAGTCATGCAAGCATGTTCTATTTCTTCGTCTCTATTGTGGGCCATAATTTGCTTTAACTCTTCATCATCACTGGCTTCCACCCGCTGATTATACCAGTCCACTGCTTCTAATTCTTCTCTTAGACTATTAATGGCTCTTGTAATATTCTTTGCTTTTTCACTTAATAATTCTACCGGTTCATGATAATTTGACATGCAAAAACCTCCTTTATTTTTATCTCATTGTAGTATTTACCCAGGGCTTGGTAAAACAAACATTCAATTCCCTTAGATTTATTTTAAAAAAGAGTTTGCCGGGTTCCTGCTTTTATTTGTCCAAGTCCTTCTATAAAAAAACAGAACAAAAAAAGAAAAAGACCGAAGTCCTTTTCTTTTTTGTTCTGTTTTGCCTTTAATTATCGGTATTTTTCTTCCAGCTCTTTTACAAGGGCCTCATATTTTTCCTGGATTCCTTTTTCCCTGGCTTCCTTCTCGATAATCTCCGTTTCCCGGTTGACCCGATCTAAGGTTTCCTTTGAAAGATTATCTTCTCCATACTTGTAAACCATTCCGTCTTCTTTATCGATATGTCGCTGGAGCAAATGATAGTAGGACATCGCATGACCGATGACATCCACCTTCGCTTCCTCATCGCCCTTAATCATTTTTTCCGTAGCCTCTTCCAACTCTCGCATATACAGTCTTCCTAAATCATGTTCTACCAGCATACCGTTTCGAACCAGCTTTTCTGCAGTGCTTCCCAGTTCTTCTGTCATAAATTTAAAAAGCAAATCCTCTTCTTTTCCATGATGATGTTTGTCGGCGTAATTCCTTACAAAATCAATCATTTTAAAAACATCTTTTCCATCAACTTTTTCTCCCTTTAGAATGCGAAGGCAATAACTTCGAATTACCTCAAGCATTCGCTTGATGGTTTTATGCTCGTCGATCATTAATTGAATTCCGTCCATTTGATCCCTTCTTTCTTCAATTTATCCTTCGATTGTATCCTTACCTTTTTACGATTCTACCCGTTTAATCTTTTGAACTAACGGTGCTTCCCGGTTAAATTCAAAATCCGCATTTGCTGCTTTTACAAAACCTTTAATCCAGGAATCCCTGAGTCGATAAAAAATCTGAACATCGGACTTCACAGCCTCCCAGTACTTTTCATGAAGACACTGATTGGTTTTCCACAGTACTTCCGTATCCTTTTGATGGATCACTTCTGTAACCCGATCGCAGGGCATCCCTTCCAGAAGATAGTCATGAAGCCCTTCGAACAGTTCCTCCGCAGTGTTGGCCTGATTGTTCTCTTTTTGGACAAATCTTTTCCCGGTTCGCACTCCCTCTTCTCGAAATATTTTTCCCAACTCCGTAATACTCTTCGGGTCCTTATTCAGTATTTCAGATATCAAGGCGCTTTGACGAATTTCCGCTCGGGAAATCTGTTGCTGCAGCCAACCATGAATATTTCCCGTATCAATAACCTCTTCCAGGGCATGGTCTCCTATCGGTGTTCCGTATTTTTCAAAAATCACTTTCGCCAGGGTCTCTCCTTCCAAGCCCTTGGCTTCCGCCCAACGAATTACTTCTTTTTCAATCTCCTCAAAGGTTTTGATTTTATTAAATAACCAGTGGTGAATCGGTCCTACAAATAAGCTCATTATTAATCATCCTTTCTTTTTGCTCCTATTTTTACTTCCATGGATTAACTAATACTTATTTTACTAGAAGGCCGCCGATTATTCTGTGAGTTCCATCACAATTTGATGAATCGCCACTGAAAAGATTATTCAGTACCATCCTTTGCTTTTATGAGCTTTTATTGATTTCTTTATAAAGATAGCTTCCAATAATGAGGATTCCTGAAATAATCATGAGAAAGGTGACCCAGGTAAAAATTCCCCGGTGGTTTTGCCATAAATAAAATACACCTAGGGACCTTTCGTCTATCTCCGCCCCCCGGTTATGAGCTGTTTCCTCTTCCAATTGATTTGAGGTGTTCAGGCCGACAATTTCTTCCATTGAGACCTTCCCTTTCAATGCCGAGGGCAGCTCAATGTCTTCTATGGGATTTTGGTAAAAAGAGTACCTCCCCAAAGTTTCTAAGGTTTCCGGAAGATCTACGGCTCTTAGCCGATTATTCCTGAATCCGTTTATGGAGATGACCTGAAGCCCCGATGAAAATTCCACTTTCTCTAACCGGTTGTTCATAAACGCCCCTCGCTGAATTTCAACCAAGGTGGGGGGGAAATGAAGTTCTTCTATCTGGTTGTCCCGAAAGGCGGAGCCTCCCATAATCCGAAGTTCATTCGATAACTCGATGGCTGTAAGCTCGTTGTTATGAAAGGCAAAACTTCCGATTATTTCAACCCCTGGGGGAATGATGATCTTTTGCAGCCTGTTATTTTGAAAGGCGGATTCTTCAATAATTTTCAGATCCCTTGGGAAAACAATGGTCTCTACTTCATTGTTTTGAAAAACCCTCTTGGGGATTTTATCCAGGGTTCCCTGAAAGACCACTTGTCCTATTTTATTGTTGGTAAAGGCCTCTTCTCCTAAGGTTCGAAGATTTTTGGGTAAGGATACCTCTCCTAGGTGATTATCTCTAAAAGCACCTATACCGATGTATTCTACGGTCTCAGGGATATGAAGGCTCTCAATTTCATTTCTTTCAAAACTGAAATTTTCAATGTGTTTCAATCCCCTTGGCAGCGCCAGGCTCTTTATCCGGTTGCCCCGAAAGGCTCCGGACCCGATTTTTTCCAATCCTTCCTTCAGATGTATCTCTTCAATTTCATTATGGATAAATGCCCATATTTTAATCTCGTTTAAGGAGGGTGGGGTCGTAAGCCTTTGCAGCCGATTCCCTCCGAAGGCTCTCTCCTCTATAACTTTTAAAGTGTCGGGAAGTTGAACTTCCCGAAGATTATTGTACGCAAAGGCATAGGCCTCTATTCGAATAAGGTCTTCCGGTAAAATGACCTCCCTGAGTCCCCGGTTTCGAAAGGCCCCCCTTCCGATGACGGTCACATCGTAGCTCTGGAGGGTTGAGGGAATTTCCAAAACCCCTTCTATCTCCCCGTCATAACCGAGAATTTTCACGGTTTCATTATCGAGTTTTTCATAGTGAAACTGCTCTTCTTCGCCCACGGCAAAGGCGTATTGATAACTTGCGAAAAAAAAGAATAGGACTCCTATTATTATGAAACTGCCCATTAATTTTTTATTATCCATAAATTATTTCTCCTTTTATAAGCGGCTTTACTATATAGAGTATTTTACCACATATACGCCATTGTGATAAGCGACTCAATTACCATCCCCTATTTACCGGAGCGTCGAAAGTAATTGCCCGGGGATTTCAACTTTTTTGCTTTAAAGTTTGAATTGTTAAACTTTTTGGAGAGCCCCTCAAGTTTTAAAAAAGTATGATATAATACTGGTAATTGAGAATTAAATATTTTTTAGTAAGTTTAAAATACTTTATGGAGGGATTTAGATGAGCAAAAAAGTTGATATTGAATGGAGCAAGCTGGGTTTTAGCTACATGAAGACCGACTATCGTTACCTTTCCAAGTGGAAGGATGGACAGTGGGATGAAGGCCAATTGGTTGAAGACAACAACCTAAGCATTAGCGAAGCCTCAACCGCCCTTCACTATGGTCAACAATGTTTTGAAGGAATGAAAGCTTATCGAAGAAAAGATGGTAAAATCCAACTTTTTCGACCTGACCAAAATGCTAAACGAATTAACCGCAGTTGTGAGCGGATTTTAATGCCTCAAATTCCCGAAGAAAAGTTCATTGAAGCGGTAAAACAAGTGGTAAAAGCAAATGAGCATTTTGTACCTCCCTACGGAAGCGGTGCCACCCTGTATTTAAGACCTTTTGTAATTGGTGTGGGCCATAATTTAGGTGTTCGTCCTGCTCCCGAGTATATTTTCTCCATTTTTGCCGTACCCGTAGGTCCTTATTTCAAAGGCGGTCTAAAGCCCGTAAACTTTATGACCTCGCCCTATGATCGTGCTGCAAGTCAAGGTACCGGAGCCGCAAAAGTCGGAGGAAACTACGCAGGAAGCTTATATCCTAACAAAATTGCCAAGGATAAAGGTTTTGCCGATGCCATTTATCTGGATCCCGCTACTCATACAAAAATCGAAGAGGTAGGGGCGGCAAACTTTTTCGGAATTACCCATGATGATAAATTTATCACTCCCGACTCCCCTTCGATCCTGCCTAGTATCACGAAGTATTCCCTGCTTCATGTAGCCAAGGAATACTTAAACCTGGAAGTAGAAGAGCGAGACGTATACGTTGATAACTTGGATGAGTTTAAGGAAGCCGGAGCTTGCGGTACCGCAGCGGTAATTACACCCATCGGAGGCATTCAACACAAGGATGGTTTCCACGTATTCCATAGCGAAACGGAAGTCGGACCCATTACCCGAAAACTATATGATACCCTTTACAACATTCAATTCGGAGACATCGAAGCCCCCGAAGGATGGATTGTGGAAGTAGACTAGAGTAAAGTTTTGATTTTGTAAAGGTAATTCACAGAATAGGCATTGTTAAAAAAAAGAAAGGACCGGAAAATCTCCGATCCTTTCTTTTTTTAGTTGCTTTTTCCCACTTCAATTAATTATCTTTTCCCGCTTATTCTTACTCTTGACGGCTGTAACCTAGGGTTTACACCGGTGCCTTGATTTGTTCCACGTGAAACTGCAGCTTTCCTTCCTCTACATATATCTCTATTTTCGAGCCTTCTGACACGATGCCCTTTAAAAACAGCTCTGCAATTTCATCTTCAATCAATCGCTGTACCGTTCTTCGAAGAGGTCTTGCTCCGTATTTTTGGTCATAGCCTTTTTCAAGGATTAGATCCTTTACTTCTTCGGTTACGCTTAAATCTATATTTTGCTCTAAGGCTTCCCGACGGACTTCAAGAAGCATAAGATCAATGATCTTCTTAAGCTCCTCCTTTGAAAGTTCGGTAAATACCACGATATCATCCACCCGGTTTAAAAATTCCGGTCTGAAGGTTTCCTTAAGCTTTTCTCTTACTTTACTTTCCATGGCTTCATAACCGTTTGGGTTAAATCCAATGTTATGGGCCTTGGTTTCCGTTCCCACATTCGAGGTCATGACGATAACCGTGTTGTCAAAATGAACGGTTTTTCCCTGATTGTCCGTCAGCCGTCCGTCCTCTAAAATCTGCAGGAGCATATTGAATACATCGGGATGGGCTTTTTCGATTTCATCCAGTAAGATCACAGAGTAAGGCTTTCTACGAACTTTTTCCGTTAATTGCCCGCCCTGATCATAACCTACGTATCCCGGAGGAGCACCGATGAGCTTGGAAACCGTATGTTTTTCCATATATTCGGACATATCGATGCGAATCATGGCATCTTCGTCTCCAAACAGTTCATGGGCTAAGGTTCTTACGGATTCGGTTTTCCCAACTCCTGTGGGGCCTACAAAAATAAAGGATGCAGGTTTTTTAAGCTTTCGAAAACCTGAACGATTTCTACGAATGGTCTTTGCAAGGCTGGAAATTCCTTTTTCCTGTCCAATGACTCTTCGATGCATACGTTCTTCCAAATTAAGAAGTTTTTTGGCTTCCTCTTCCGTTATTTTTTGCACCGGGATTCTTGTCCAGGTTTCAATTACATAAGCAATATCCTCCACGGTGATTTCGATATTTTCCGTCTCTTTACGAATCCGTTCAATTTTATCTGAAATCATCAGTTCTTCCGCTTTATATTCCGCTGCTTTCTCATAATCGTTGTGCTCTGCGGCAAATTCCTTCTTCTCACGAACCAGTTCCAGTTCTTCCTCTAAGGCTGCAAGTTCCACAAGTCCTTTATTTTTCAGATTTGCCCTGGATCCGGCTTCATCTAAAACGTCGATGGCTTTATCGGGAAGGTAACGATCATTAATATATCGCTCCGATAGTTTTACCGCCGCTTCGATTACAGCTTCTGAAACTTTTACACTATGGTACTTCTCATAATAATCCTTTACGCCGTTAACAATCTCTATACTGTCCTGAATGTTAGGCTCTTCCACCATTACCGGTTGGAAACGACGTTCCAGTGCCGCATCCTTTTCAATATGCTTTCGATATTCCTCTAAGGTTGTGGCTCCGATAATTTGGATTTCTCCCTTGGCCAGGGAAGGTTTTAAAATATTGGCAGCATTCATTACGCCGCCGTGCACCTCTCCGGCTCCCATAATATTATGGACTTCATCAATAACCAAAATGATATTGCCCAGATCGTTGGCTTCTTTAACGATGGACTTCATTCTTCCTTCAAATTGACCCCGGAACTGGGTTCCTGCCACGATGGCGGTTAAATCCAACAGGTAGATTTCCGTATTGAAAAGTTTTGCCGGTACCTGCTTATCCACAATACGTACCGCAAGTCCTTCGGCAATTGCGGTCTTTCCAACCCCAGGTTCTCCGATAAGAATGGGATTGTTTTTGTTTCTCCGATTGAGAATTTGAACCACCCGGTCAATTTCCCGATGTCTTCCGATAATTCGGTCCACCAGACCTTCATTGGCTTTATCCGTAAGGTTGCTTCCGTAAAGATCCAGGAATTTCTTTTTCTTCTTAAAGGGATTATTAATGGTTTTCTCCTTATTTTTCGATCCCCCGTCAGAAAAATCTTTGCCCTTTTCCCGGTTATTAAAAGCTTCGCTTTCTTCCAAAGGCTTTTTTCCCTTGTTTTTAATAGGTTCATCCTTATCAGACTTCGGTTTATTGGCGCCGTTTAAGAGCTTCATAAAGGGATTGCTTCCTTCTTCACCGCTAGGATTGTCCCCTTCCTCTATATTATCGAACATATCATTCATCTGTTCGATTAAGCCTTCCACTTCCTCTTCCGTCATGCCGGTTTGCTCCATGATTTGATCCACAATGGGCAGTCCCATTTTTTTTGCACAGGGGACACAAAGGCCTTTCATGCCGGAATCCTTCTCTTTCATATCAGCGGCAAAAATGACCGCCACATTTTTTTTACATACTGAACATTTTTTCAAGTTGATCATCTCCATATTTATTAAAGTAGCAATATTTTAATTGCTTTTGATTTCCACATTCATAATTTTCTTATACTGAATTACTGCAGTGCCTTTACTTCTTATCTCTATTATAACAAACTTGTCAATTTAAGAAACCGCTTTGTCTATTATATCTACCCAAATAAAAAAATTCTACCATAATCGGTAGAATTTTTTGAAGTTCCAGAAGTTTTATAGACTTTATTCCATAGCCCTTCATGTTTATTTCATTATTAGTTGCTACTTTTTCCGTAGGACTTTCGAGGACTTCGTCGTCCGCCACGATTGGCCGGTCGACCTTTTTTCGAATGACTACGATTTTGAGGTTTTTTCGACCGCATGGGTGACTCAGCGGTTAAAACATTCTCCACTCTTTTCGGTGCCTTCGTAGAAAGCTTTAATGCCATGGCTAATACTGTTTCCGCATCATAGCGCTCTAATAATTCTCTGGCAATTTTTCTTGCTTCTTCTAAGTCCGTATCTTCGATTTGGTCTACGATTTTCTCCGCCGTAACCTCAAAACCCTTAGTGGTTAATTGATCAAAGCTTGGCATTAACTCTTTAAATACTTCTTTTTTGGTTTTTTCTTCGATCCTGGCCAAAAGTTCCATTTCCTTCGGGTTAACAAAAGTAAAGGCAATTCCCGTTTTTCCTGCTCTTCCCGTTCTTCCTCCCCGGTGGACATAACTCTCGGTGTCCTGAGGCAAGTCGAAATTGAAGACATGGGTGACACCGGTAACATCAAGGCCTCGTGCCGCAACATCCGTTGCGATCAGCAACTCGATTTTATTTTGTCGGAAACGTTGAAGTACTTTGCTTCTTTTTTCCTGACGCATATCTCCGTGAAGACCTTCCGCTTTAAATCCATTGCTGCGAAGGGCTTCCGTCAGCTCATCCACTC
The DNA here is from genome assembly GCA_003553525.1 of Clostridiaceae bacterium. GTDB lineage: Bacteria > Bacillota > Clostridia > Peptostreptococcales > T1SED10-28 > Isachenkonia. The sequence continues at coordinate 1,390 of PWEO01000038.1, read as the reverse complement.
GTCTTTTCGTACGTCCGAAAATAATAGCGGATTCCGGTTGATGTTTGGTTAACAAGGTACAAAGAGCATTTAGTTTTTCTGATTCTTTTACCTTCACATATCGTTGCTCTATGGTATCCACAGTCATCCCGCTGGACTTTACAGCGATGGACTTGGGATTATTCATAAATCGTTCCCCTATTTTTTTCAATCGATTCGGCATGGTTGCTGAAAAAAGCATGGTTTGCCGCTCTGTTGGAAGCTCTTTAAAGATGGTTTCAATATCTTCAATAAAGCCCATGTTTAACATCTCATCGCCCTCATCAAGAATCACTACGGATATATCATCCAGACGAATGGTCTTTCGACGCATATGATCCATAAATCTTCCCGGTGTGGCTACAATGATCTCGGGATTTCTTTTCAGTGCTTTAATTTGACGGTCGATGGGCTCTCCCCCATAAATCGCCAAGGCATTGATCTTTTTAAACTGACTTAGTTTATTGATTTCCGTTGCCACCTGTATGGCCAGTTCTCTGGTGGGAGCCAGTACCATGGCTTGGGGATTCTTTTTTCCCGGAATCATTTTTTCAATGGTGGGAATACCGAATGCTGCGGTTTTTCCCGTTCCTGTTTGGGCCTGTCCAATAATATCTCGATCCAGCTTCGCGTGGGGTATTACTTGATCTTGAATCTCTGTGGGTTCCACAATCCCCATTTTGTCTAATGCATGTAAAATCTGCTCATCTACCATAAATTCTTTAAAATTACTCAATTAATCATTCTCCTTTGTTTTTTGATTTTCCACTTTTCTCAGACGGCACTTAAGAGGTCTTTATTTACTTGCTTTTTAAATTCTTTGCCTCTGTTTTTTCCATACCTCTAATCAATAGGGAAAATCACTAACTAAAAGAGATTTATCTTATCAGCCTGGGCCGCTTTTTATGCCGGAGATTCATTTTCCACTCCGGCTCCTATTGATATTAAGTTCCGTCTTCCCTCAATCATTGATGAGGGTATTTTGTAATACTTTTGAATCCATAAAAAAAGGCAATTCCTTTAAAATTAAAGGAATTGGCCTTTAAGGTCTGTCATTTGTAAATAATTATTTTAATAGAATAAAATATCTAGTGATTACAAACGAGTTACTTTAATCCTAACTACTACGCTTTTGTTACGTTAGCAGCTTGTGGACCTCTGTCGCCTTCAACGATTTCGAATTCAACTTCTTGTCCTTCTTCTAAAGTCTTGAATCCTTCGGTTTGAATTGCTGAGAAGTGTACGAATACGTCGTCTCCTTCTTCTCTTTCGATAAATCCAAATCCTTTTTCTGAGTTAAACCATTTTACTTTTCCTGTCAAATTAATGACCTCCTCTAAATTAAATTCTAAAGCATCATGCAGAAAACGTT
>PWEO01000156.1 GCA_003553525.1 Clostridiaceae bacterium | reverse complement strand
CCTAGAATCACTGCCAAAAACAGACTTACGGTTCCCCCGGCAGGGCCCGTAACCATGATTAAAAGAGTATAAATTCCAAGAAAAAATATGTAACTTAGTAAAACGTACTTGCTTTCCACAAGCCCTCCCAGGTCGTCCTGAATGTCCCGGTCTTTCCGGAACCTGGTTCCATAAAAGGTTCCGAAGGCCAGCCCAAGGAGTAGTAACATCCATCGGAATGAATCCATCTCCAAAGCCGCTTCCGATACCGGGATAGAGTACTTGGTAATTCCCCAAATACTTACAATTACCCCCACCATAATAAAAATTTGAAATATCCCGGACTTTGAAAATCTAATATATCCCAGAACCATGGCCCCCGTAAGAATGAGTCCGTAAGTCCCGTTTTCCTGACCCAGCATCACATAAATTCCCAGCCCGGTTAAACTGAGTAGATCCAACAGCGTGATGGTTTTCCCCGTGATTTTCGTGATCATCCTCAGCAGAAGCACCGTCCAAAAGACCAGTCCCAGATTGATCTCGGGAATCCCCATAGTCATTAAAAGATACACCGCCGTTGCAACAAAGGCCGACTTGTCATGTAAAGGATCGATTTCCCTGGCAAGGGCCCAGGTTAGAAAAAATCCTGCGGAAAACACCAGAGAACCACTCCAGTTACTGGTAAGTAATCCACTGGCGATCAAAAGGGTTACGGTCACAATAATAATTATAAGATTTGTTCTATATGTTGGATCTACTTTTCTTGCTAAGGTAAAATACGCCATGATCAGTCCTCATTTCTCAAATTTATAAGTTAATCAGTAAAGATCTCCTTCCTTTAGTACAAAGGACAATGTAGAACTTTAACTGCATCATCCAATCGCCTCTAAAAATCCCACCAGGGAGCAATGGTAAGATCCAAATCCTGAAGATCCACGGTCTCACCGATTTGCGGGGCGATCATCGAAACCCCCCGTTCCTCCGCTTCAACAAGAGCTCTTTCAACGGGTTCCGACCACCCGTGCAATGCCAGAGGAAAAGCCCCCCAGTGCATTAACATCATCACTTCCCCCCGGGTGTCAATATGGGCCTGTACCCCTTCCTCGGGGAACATGTGGGAGTCGGGCCATCGGTGATCATACTGTCCTCCTTCTATTAAGGTCAGATCAAATGGCCCGTAGGTCTCTCCGATCTCCTGAAAGTGGTCTCCATAACCGGTATCTCCGCTGACATAAATATTCGTGTTCTCCCCTGAAATCACAAAACCGGACCATAGGGTTTGGTTTCGGTCAAACAAGCTTCGATTAGATGAATGTCGGGCGGGCACCGCGGCAATGTCCACCCCTTCCCATTCCACCTCGTCCCACCAGTTCATCGGAGTGATTTCCTCCCTGGCTACTCCCCACTCGATCAGATGGGCATCCACACCCAGGGGCACGAAAAAATGCTCCGTTTTCTCCTTTAGGGCAAGGATAGAGGGATAATCCAAATGATCGTAATGGTCATGGGTAATAAAAACTGCATCGATCCGTGGCAGATCCTCAATCACATGATAGATGTCCTCGGTAAACCTTCGGCTTCCCATAAAGGAAACCGGGGACGCCATGTCGTCAAAGACAGGGTCGATCAGGATTTTTTTGTTATCAATACTAAGTAGAAAATTCGAGTGTCCGAACCAGGTTAAGCTGTCCTCTTCGCTATTGATCCGCTCCCAATCCAAGGGGGCTATGGGAACTTCCGCCGGGGGAAGATGATCCTCGTCCCGGTTGATCCAGTCCAGAATTAGAGACCCCACAGAGGTCAGACCCATCCCGGTCTCCGACTCCACTTCATTAACAAATTCACCGTCCACGTAATTATCCAGTTGCTCGTATGCCTCCTGCTGTTCCTCAGTGGGACGCCCACCGAAAACCGGGTGGAAATTCATAAAGAGAAGCCCTGCGATGATCCCAACAATCACAAGGCCAAACATCATCCATAGGAATTTTTTAAAATACCATTTCCAGTTTTTTTTCTTTCTGAATCGGAGCTTCATGTTCTTTCCTCCTTAAAAAAGGGCTGCTGGTCCCCCTTATAATTTTACTGCTTAGATTTCGTTATTCTCTTTCAATTTAAGGCTATCTTTTTTTGCCGGAATTAAATATTTTTTTGCTCTTTATTGTTTTTCAACCCGAACTGAAGCGGTGTGAAGGAAACATTAAACACCAGATTCAGTGCAAAGGGGAGCACAATCATCCAAGGTAAATTGCCCTGCGCAAAGTGTATAAAAACGCTACCGAAAGAGACCGCGATAATAATATAGAGTACGGACCATACCGGTCCAAAAACCCATGCCGGAGGTGCCCACTTCGGTTTGCTCAGTTTTGGGTACCAGGTGCTGTTATCCATAAGTTTTGCTCCTTTTATAACAAGTTTTTATCATTTCTTTTTTTCAAGAAACTGGTTAGGAACCTCCTTCATACTCCATAAATACCCTTAAAACAGAAGGATATGCAAACAAAAATGACGCTCGTTTTTCAGGGCTGCTTCCAGGGAACTATAACCTAAGCCTATCTTCGAAGCACCGAGGAGGTTGGGATCACTCGTCCCTTATGTCCGAATACCCTCGGGGTACAGTAGCCGTCAAGTACCGGCGCCAAAAGGTTCATGAGCAGTATGGCGATGCCCACTCCACCCGGCAGTGCAAAACTGTACCTTATCATCCCAGTCAATATTCCGATCAGCAGCGCGTAGTATATTCTTGCTTTATTATTCAGTGGGCCCGATGTATAATCCGTAACCATAAATACCGCTGCAAACATGGCGGTTCCCGTGATTACATGATACAGTGCAAATCCGGGATCCGACTCTCCAAACAAAAGGGTGGTCAGAAAAAGTCCCGCTAGCATGGATACCGGCACCCAAAAGTTAATGACCTTTCGAACTACAAGGTATGCGAAGCCCAATAGTATTGCCCATTTTACCATTTCGCCCATATTCCCGCCGATGTTTCCCATGAAGGCATCATAGAAGGAAGGTGCCTCGGCAGGTATGGTTTTGCTTCCATCTCCGATGAAGCTCAGAGGCGTTGCGGTGGAAACGGCATCAGTCCCGGGCAAAACCCAGTCAGTGATCAATGGAGAGAAAAGGATCTTTATCAGGACTCTTGAGAATACTGCGGGATTAAATGTGTTCTTCCCTATTCCACCGGGCAGCTGCTTTACAAGAAGTATCGCCACCGCTGTTCCGAATACCACCATCCAAAGGGGTGCGGTGGATGGGAGACTGAGCCCCATTAGAAGACCTGTAACCGCAGCGGACAAGTCCTTTATCGTTACTTCCTTTTTCAAGATCCTTTGATAGGCATATTCAAAAAAAACCGCCGAGACTACGCCGAGGATCAGCATAAGAAAGCTTCTCATCCCAAAGCTGACTACCGCCATTACGGAAACCGGCATCAAGGCGATTAATACATCCCTCATTATATTGTGGTCTGATGCTTTAGTTTTTATAAAGGGGGCTTTCAAATTTTTAATCATCCTCTATTCCCTCCAATGCCTTATTCAACTTCTGGATGTCCTCTAGAAGGGTTATCCTGGAAGGACAAATATAGGTGCATATGCCGCAGCTGATACAGCTTTCGGACTTTAAAATATTTCCCATTTCATATTCCCGATTTCTATAAGCATTGCTGATTAATATGGGCTGAAGACTGACCGGACAACAGTTGACGCATTTCGCACACCGGATGCAAGCTCGTTCCTCTTCTTTTCCGTATCTTTTCAGATAAAGCAGGGTCGTCGTATCTTTATCCACGGGGAGAGTAAGATCCTCAAAGGATTTTCCCATCATCGGTCCTCCGCTGATATTAATCCTCACACCGGGATGAAACCCTCCGCAGGCCTCTACTATGTGTTCCACTTGCGTGCCTAAGCGAACCATTACATTTTTAGGGTTCTTTATCATTGGCCCGGTGACCGTGATGATTCTTTTATGAAAACTTTCGTTGTTGAACACTGCATCATAAATGGCCTTAATCGTGGATACATTGGACTGCAGGACGCCGATATCTCCCGAACGCTGACCTTCTTCTATTTCCAGCCCGAGGATCTGATGTATCTGGAGTCCTGAATGCCCCTGGGGATAGATTGCAGGCAGCTCATACAGCGTGATACGTTCCGCATTTCTTTCCTTTAGTGCCTGTTTCAGTGCATCCCTGCTCTCTGTCATATGTTCTTCGACCGCTATAAAGGCTTCATCCACTTCGTAAGTCTTTTCGATCAACTGTATGATCTTTACGATTTCACTTGCATATTCCACCATACAGCGGTGATCTGCTGTGGAATAGGGTTCGCATTCCGATCCGTTGATAACCAGGTATTTGGATTTATGCCGTTCCATGTCATACTTAATATGTGCGGGAAACCCTGCACCACCCTTGCCGGTGATCCCTGCCTCTTCCAGCCTTTTCATAAAGTCCTCGGTGGTGATACTTTCATTGAGATCTTTAAGTTTCACCTTATCATCCCGATAATCATTTTCTATAATCACAGTCTCCAAACCCTTTTTAGACTCATCTTTTGGTATGGAAACCACTTTTCCCGATACCGAGGAATGTATATTTGTGGATACCCCTCCTTCACTTTCCCCCAGAAGGGTTCCGATTTTTACGGAGTCTCCGATCGTAACGATAGGCTTCGCCGGTTTTCCAATATGCATAGCCATAGGAAAATACAGGTGTTTTGAAGGTTTTATACTTTCTACTTTCAGATCCTTCGTCTTTTCTTTATGCGCCGGAATCCTAACACCTCTTACAGTGAAAAACTTAAGTATATCCATAGGTTCACCCCTTATTCGCAGTGTATATCACTTCTTTTTATACCCTATCGCAGAAATATTTATAGGCTTTTGTGTTAACAGCCTTTAAAAATGTTAAAAGCTTTCCGTAGAGGACAGCGGGACGGAGTTATTGTCCCCTCCGTCCCGCTGTCACTTCGTGGTTGTTAATAAGGTTTTTCTAAATTGTATTTCTTGTGTATGCTAGTTTTCAAAAATGATTCTTCCATTTTTCCCATATCCAACGGTTTTTGGGATATAGTCTACTTCTAGATCGGGGAAGAAATACCATACCCTCCCTATATCTGATTTGATTATATTTGCCTCTTCATAACTTTCATCTCTAAACTCCAGATTAATAAGTTTATCATAAGTAACATTTTTCTTTTGTTCATAGTTACTGACCTCCGATAACCAGCATATTGCATTCATCAAATTCCCAAAAGGCTCCATAAGCAACTTCCCAATAGTAACCATCGAGGTCTATGAAGTACCCTCCATAACCACCCCAATCAGTACTTTGCGGTTTTTTTGCGATTATAGCCCCTGCTAACTTGGCCTTATTTAATATTTCATCAACTTCTTCATTTGATTTGGCATTATACGCTAAGGTTATCCCTGAGAAACCCTCCCCAATTTTTGGCGGATTATCTTTATTTACATCTCTAGCTAATTCTTCTAGTGGGAAAAGGGCAATTCTTGTCCCTTCATTTCTGAAGAAAATTATATCGGGATTTGACTCTTCACCACTAACGGAAGTATCGAATCCTAACTTTTTGAAAAACTCATGAGATTTCACGATATTTTTTGTTCCTAATGTTATTATATTTAACCTGTTCATTTCACTTCTCCTCTCTAGTAACTGCCTCGGTTCTTCTTCTCCATTTACGTTTTGCTAACGGTCCATTGAGCTAGAAATCTACCAAAATCGAACATAAGGTTTTCTCCCTTTGCTATGTCTAATACTCCAAGGATATCTACTTCCTATCACATGAATCAGCAGACATCTTATTATTTCTTGAATTGTACTTTTTCAGGATCATAACTATGAGGTTTTTCCAATCTCTTTTATGGACATAACAATATCTTCTGTTGTTTCATATTCGAAACATTTCTTACATATCCCATTCATAGTTGTTGAGAGCAATTTCCCTTTGGGGAGCAGAACATAGACCGGGATTGATTTTGCAAAGGCGTAACCCGCTTCAATCCCAAGCCCCACTCCCTTTTCCGAAAACTCAATCAGGAGTGCATCGCAGTCATCAATCATTTCCATGGTCCGCATCATCAGGTCTTCAGAAGAAACGTGATTCCTCCCCCAATCTTCCAAGTCTTTATGCACGCAGACAATCTCATGATCTTCCTCCTCAACAATGCAGGAGATCTTTTCAATCAAGGCTTTATTGGATAAATCCTCTTTGTATTTGATTCCTAAATAAAACTGCATAAATTCTTCCTCCATTAAAATAATGCTCATTCTCCCCTGCTTTATGGTTTTTTTCATTAAGATTAATTTTACCGTACTTCTCTTCGGAGTTAATCCTTCTTAAGGTCTTTTCCTCCTCCTCCTTAAGACGGAGAAGGTTTGAGAAAGAACGGGACGGGGTACAGCGGGACGGAAAACTGACCTCTTGAAAGTCAAAAAAGAAGCAGCTTCTCCTGGTGCCGCTTCTTGGTCTGCACCAATTAAATGACTGCTCCATTCCAAATCCCTTGGAGGACAAGAACTCCACCAAGCATTCCGCTGCCATCAGCGTAAAACGCATATCATGCTTTGCCATGGTTGAACGGCCATGTCCCGTCAAATAATTATCAAACAATTTATACCTTTATTTTTACAATAACTTTTCTTTTTTCAATCTCATCGGGTGTCGGCACTTTTATGGGCTTTATAATGGTTTTATTAAGTCTCTATCTACAAGGTTTTCGTATACGGCCTTCATGGATCCATCTTTATTAGCATATATATTCTTTATAATCATTTTTCTAACAATCAATGTTGTAATTACTCTGTCTCCCAACTTTTGAAACAGATACTTCTTTTTTCTCCTGATATCATCCGCCAACTTATTTCCCATTTTATAAGCTCTCTCAAGATCAGCAGGCTTGGTCTCAATTCCTTCATTACCTAATTTCACTCCCATATATCCGGTCATATAACCCCTTTTATGGAAACCGCTGATAAAATGCTCTGCCAGGATTCTTGCAACTTTTTTTGCTCCGATTCCCCCGCATGTGGAAAGTCCAACAAAATATTTATCGGTGAGTCCTGAAGTAAAAACGGTATACATTCCGATTCTATCCACAAGAAAGTTCTTCATCAGAGTACCTCCCGTTATTCTCAACAATACCGGCGCGTCTCCCGGCTTTTTTCTTCCCCGGGAGACTACCTATGAACAGGCCATTCTGTCCGAGTTATAAATTGTTTTCAATCCTTCATAAAAAGGTGCTGCGTTTAGGATCACGCCCTTATGCTTCTCCCTTGGAATGAGGAAACTTTTAATGTTTGGAAAGCGGTCTTGGTAATCTTTCAGATTCGTTTCCCAGATCTCGTCCTTTGTGCCGATTACTTGATAAATAGGCAGATTCAAGGTAAAAGCATTCCCAATTCCGTTGTTTTCCTTATCCAGGGTAGAGGCGTTTTGAAGCATCAGGCTCTCCATCTGTGAAGGATCGGTTTTTTTCATGGCATCCACAAAATATTTGGTGAGTTCTCGGTTGCTCCTAAGGTCATAGACCCCTTCAAAATCAGGATACTCCATCGGAAGCTTTCCAAGATTTTTCTTATAAAAGCTCTTTGTAATTTTTTCAAGTAAACCGTGCCGATACAAAAACCCCTGCAGTCCCTTAACTTCTTTTAAGGAAGGAGAGGAAGCCATAAGGATTACTTCATCGATCCGGTCATCCATGCCTGCTAACTCCAAGGCAATGGGTCCACCGTAGGAAATGCCGATTGCCGTAATCTTCTCTGTGATTCCCAGGGTGTCCAAGAGTCCCTTCATATCCTTTGCATGATCCTTTAATTTGAGTTTTTCCTTGAGAGCCGTACTGAGTCCCTCTCCCCTTCGATCGGGAAGAATTACTTTGTTAAACAGACCCTGCTCAATCAACCATTTCCCGGGACGAAGAAGCATAGTGTGATTTCCGCCGGACCCACCACCATGTATATAAATGGCGGTTTTTCCTTCTACTTTTTTTGAAACAGCCTTAATTCCCGTAATCGTACGGGTGTATAACTGAACATCCTCTGCAATCCGGTAATGCTCCAGCTCCTCAAAAAACTTCACAGAACCCGACAGTTTTAGACTCACTTTCAAAACCTCCTTCTTTTTCTTTCATTTTACTTTTTTTTCTTACATGAAAAAACCGCCCTGAGACTGATCCCCTACCATCCTTGAGGCGGTTTTGACACTTCAGATTTAGCTGTGGGTTACGGGTTAGCTGCACATACCACCATGTATATGTCCAGCAATATACCCGTGGATCCTGTAACCAGAAAGTCCCCAAAGGTTACATAATGAATCGTTGTCGGATCCGAAACTTCGTTTCTCCGGCGTGCCCTCGATTATCCTTGGTGATTGTTATGACCCGCGATGCATAAATTAATCTTTTTATGGGTATAATTTAGATGGTTGATATATTTTCATGAGACAATTACGTTAACTCAAGAGAGAATCCGATGGGAATCGAGGGGATCCTATGAAGGAAAAAATCCGATATCTAGTAAAATTAGTTTTACTGATGAGTATACCTATTATTTTCAGCGAATATTTTTTTCGAGCAAGAATCCCAGATGTCCTGCAGTGGATCATCGGTAATCCGATTGTTTTTCTGATAAACCTCACCTTGCCCGTGGGGTCTGCTCTAATGTTCGGTTTTATCTTCCGTAAGCTCTACCGAGGAATCTGGTTTGTTTTTACTGTAAGTATGATCCTGGGGATTATCAACGGCAGTAAAGTTCATCTTAGAAATGTGCCTTTTCAACCGAAGGATATTTTACTGATCCGGGAAATATTTGTCTTAACTCCGGCTTTAATAACGCCTCTTTCAATTGCGGTTATTCTAATGGCAGGACCGGCACTATATGTTCTATACCGTCTGATAAAAAAATGGTTTGGTGATAGTCCTTTTAAAAATATGAAACCCTGTGCCCTTTCGGCTTTAGGAATCTTTTTAGGGGTCCTGCTGATTGGACAGGGCCTTTATGCCGAGGCTTATGGCCCCTGGGAACTGGGATTTATCTATTCTCTTCCGAGAGCTGTGGTGGATGAGGAACCGGATACTACAAAGGAGCCGGAGGATCTGGAGGAGCGGTTGACGGATGAAAGTGAATCCGTGGAAGAACCCGACGCCCCGGAGCTCCAAGACCGGGATCCTAATGTGATTATTTTCATGAGCGAAGCCTTTTGGGATATTAATCTGCTGGATACGGATTTCACCCCGAATCCCATTGAAAATTTCGAAAATTTAAAAGAAGAAAGCATCCACGGCGAGGTATATGTCCCGGTATTTGGCGGAGGTACGGCGAATACGGAGTTCGAAGTATTAACCGGTATCAGCCTTAAGACTTTTCCTGCGGACTGGCATATTGTTTATCGCCGATATATCCACGAACCCATGCCTTCCCTTGCTTCGATTTTTAAAGAAGAGGGCTATCGAACGGAAGCCCTGCATCCCTTCTATCAATGGTATTATCGAAGAGATGAGGTGTTTCCTCTCCTGGGATTCGAGAATTTTACCGCCTTGGAGGATTTGTATGATCCTCCCACATTGGGACCTTTTGTATCCGATGATTATGTAACCGATAAACTTATAGAACAAATCGAAGCCTCGGAAAAACCGCTCTTCAACTATACCTTGACCATGCAAAACCATGCGCCCTATCATGAACCGAGAGGTGAGCCCGTAATTGATTTCGAGCATAACTTAAATGAAAGGCAGGAAAACATGTTGCAGAACTATGCCAACGGTCTTTATTTTTCCGACCAGGCCTTAAAAGGGCTGGTGGACTATCTGAGGGACTTTGACGAGCCGACCCTGCTATTGTTTTTTGGAGATCACCTTCCGATGTTTGGGGGCGGTTACGATGTGTATCGGGAGTTTGGATATATCGGAGATGAGACCCCGGAAGAACTGATGGATGATTTAAGGCTTCATACCGTCCCTTACATTCTCTGGGCAAATTACTCCCTGGAGGAAGAGAAGCGACCTTTGCAAAACGCCACCGCCCTTCCCCTTATGGTTTTGCAAAAAGCCGGGGTGGAAATGCCCCCGCACTTACAACTGGTGGCGGAAATCCATGCTCGTGCCCCCTTAATCCAAAACAACCACTATACCGACCCTGAGGGAAATCGTTACGATGCCGACAGCGAAGAGTACCAGGAGATTATTGAATGGTACCGGACCATTAGAAACCAATTAATGGATGAGCAGGATTAATTCCCGCCCATTCACCTCCCACCTAAACGCAGTAGCGTTTTGAGGAGGGAGTCCTCTTGGCCAATGTTATAGAGCGACGAAAAGTATCGCAAATTTTCCAATCCGGTAAACTTTCCATATAAATTAGGAAACTCAAAATCAACGTCGATTTTTTCATAGAATTCTTCATTGCGATTTTTCACTTCGGTATCCAACACTTTTACAGATCCTTGATAGTTCCGTATAATTCCGCATAATATTTTTTGTAAAGTACTTTTCCCAGCTCCCGACGGACCAAGAAATCCGAATATTTCCCCCTCCCGAATAATCGCTCCGCCAACCCTTCAACTAACAGGCTTATGACTGATTCAATTTGCTCTTTGCCAAGTTCCTGCTCACTATGCTCTAGTATTGCCATGAAAAATAAAGTTCTTTCGAGTCAAAAAAACACCTGCTAACAGGTGTTTTACAAATAAGTTTTTCAGGTTTTACTTATAAAAGACTGCTCATCATGGGGTAGTCCTCTTCCCCGACACCGCCCTGCAAGGGCTTTACCTTTGTATTGGCAAAACAGCCCCGAAAAATACAGTTTGGATCATAGCGAAGCCGCAGTTTATCTATTGTACGGTCAATTTTTTGATGGCGCTCGTATTCCTTGGATTCCTCGAAAATTGTGAGTTGGCGCATGCCACCCTCTTTTAAGTTTGCTACCCGGACTCCTAGATGGCGTACCACCTGGCCGCCCCAGGCCTCCCGGAAAAGTTCCTTTGCAATTTCGTAAAGCTCCTGGGTGCTGTCCGTGGCAAGTTCCAATTTTCGTTGATGGGAGTAGTAAAGAAAGGTATTGGTCTTAATTCCCACACTCACAAGTCCCGCCACATATCCTCCCGCTCGAAGGCGCATGCCGACGGTTTCCACAAGGCTTAGAAGTACCATAAATGCCTCTTCCTCCCGATATACGTCGTAGGGAATGGTGGTGGAATTGCCGATGCCCTTCACCTCCCGGGGCCCTCCCGCCACCTGGGAGTTTTCCACACCGTTGGCGTAATTCCAGATAAGCACCCCATGGGATTTTAACACCTGCTTTAACAGTCCCACCTCGGTGTTGGCCAAATCACCGATGGTTTGAATATTTAAGTTTTCCAGTTTCGGCCGGGTTCGCCGCCCCACCATAAAAAGATCCCCCACGGGCAGGGGCCACATTTTCTCGGGAACTTCTTCGGGGTACAGGGTGATGACCGCATCAGGTTTTATCAGATCGCTGGCCATTTTTGCCAATAACTTATTGGTGGATACCCCGACGGATACCGTAAACCCCAGTTCATTTTTAATCCGGTCTTTAATCTCATGGGCCACTTTCAAGGGTTCCCCGAATAGATGCTCCATATTGCTGTAATCGATAAAACTCTCATCCACGCTATAGCGTTGTACTAAGGGAGAATACTCGTTAAAAATCTCATTCATTTGATGACTACACTGCATATACAGGGCGTAATTGGGAGGTACTACAATCAGATCCCGATATTTGGCAAAGGCTTCAAACAAGGCCTCTCCGGTTTTTATTCCGTATTTCTTTGCGGGAATACTTTTCGCCAGAATAATCCCGTTTCGCTTTTTAGGGTCTCCCGCCACCACCGAAGGGACACTTCGGAGATCCAGGGTTTCCCCTTTTTCCAGGCGGTCCTTAGCTTCCCAGGATAAATAGGCACTGTTTACATCGATATGGAAAATTGCTTTCATCTTCACCAACACCCTTCAGGAACGTTTGTTCTTTAATTATACAGAACGAATGTTCTTTTGTCAAGGATCCTTTCAGATATAAACGGATTATTTTTTTGCTTTCTACATCATCCTCTTAAGGAAGTTTTTGCAAATAAATAAGAGACCCTGCTAAGAGTCTCTATATCCCTTCTTTAACATAAAAATCCGTCAATAATTTTTTTAATGGTTTCTTTTCTCTTCTCAGACGTAAAGTAAATATGCCCACAATCCTCTAGGAGATGAGACTCCACCTTGGGCAGGATTTCCTTAGCTCGCTTAATTACTTTCTCACCGGGAAACATGACATCGGACTTTCCTGCAATCACTAATGTCGGGCTATGATAATCTTTAACATCCTCTTTATTTATGTTGCTGGGCATATTGGGATTGATCTTTACATGATGAAAACTTGTACGCATCATTTCTAGGGTGTCTTTATCCATCGGCTCCTTATTGCTCGTCATCGGTAAAAAGGTCCTCTCAAACCATTTTTCCTTCTTCGTCATAAGGTACAGGGTCATTGGTACGCCCATACTCAGTATTAACTTGGTTTTTGAAGCGTTAGCAATCCCCGCCGGCACCAAAAGTATGGCTTTTTCAATCTTCTCCGGTGCAATACATATAAGTTTTGCTAAAATACCACCTCCAAAGGATTCCCCCATGCAAATCATTTTTTCAAATCCTAAGGATTCAATCACATCCGCTGCCCACTTTCCATATTCCAAATTGTTGGATGACAGGACCCGTTGGTCACTCTTTCCCGGATGACCGATGGTATCAGGAGCGTAAATCAGATAATCCTTAATTAAGTGCATGTTCTGCTTTAAGGAGTAGGGTGCGGTACTATTTCCTCCATGAAACAGCAGTATCGGTTCTCCCTTTGGGTTACCAACTTTTAGCACATGGGTTTTGCCAAACCCGGTGTTTACATAACGATCTTCAAAGTCCACCCCTAAGCTTTTTACTTGCCGGTCATAAAGCGCCTTTACGATTTTTTCACTTTCCCGGGTTTTGTATATAAAATCCTTCATAGTTCACCTCCTAATCATTCTATTTATTCCCTTAAAAAGCTTCCTGAATTTATTCACTCAGCAAATTCTTTCTAAAATGAAGCTGCTGCATCCCTTAATTACGAATGATATCAATCGTTTTATTTGCTGTTAGTACTGCAAGGATTAATAAAACAATAACTGCCGTTCATAATCAAATGCATAAACCCTTTAATTCCATTGTCCTCATACACCAGGATTTTAGATGCGGATCGTAAGGCTTCAATTTCCTCCGGCATTGCCCGATATTCTAATGTATAAATCCTAATTATTTCATCAATTTCTGATGGTTTATAATCTCTAATCATAGGGATGCTCTTTTTCATTTATTGAGTACAGGGGGTTTCTTTTACCAATATTAATTTTATCGCACTTCTCTTCCCGGTTAATCCGTCTTAAGGTCTTTTCCACCTACACCTAAAGACCGAGGAATCAAAAATAACCGTCTAAAGGATTGATGGGCATCCTAAAAACGTCTATTTTACTTCGAACTGCTTAACTCCTGTACTCTATTTATGGGAACTTTTTTTCTATGAAATTTAATATTTTTATTACTTAAAAATTGAAAACAGCCACCGAAAATGATGGCTGTCTCTCTGTGAGCTTCATCCCTTTATATCGAGGCCGATGGCAGCAGCGCCTAAGGCGCCGACAAATTGGGCTTCTTGTCGAAAGTAGACAGAAATATTCAGTTCCTCTTCTAAAGCCTTACGAAACAGTGGACTTTGAGATACTCCCCCGGTTAAAAATACCTCTTCCTGTATTCCCATACGCTTAAGCATAACCGCGGCTTTTTGGGCGGTGCTGTTGATGATTCCCCGGGCTATTTCCCCTTTTGCAGCCCCTTCCGCCAGAAGGCTTATTACTTCCGACTCCGCAAAT
Organism: Clostridiaceae bacterium; assembly: GCA_003553525.1. Taxonomy (GTDB): domain Bacteria; phylum Bacillota; class Clostridia; order Peptostreptococcales; family T1SED10-28; genus Isachenkonia. The sequence goes on along the minus strand of PWEO01000156.1, from coordinate 4,580 downwards.
ACGGTGCACATGTTGTTAATTTTGCGAGCTTTATAACCTTCCGCCAGGGCGGAGAGCTCTCCCACTTCCACCCCAAGACTTGTGGACATAACTTCCATGAATCTCCCCGTTCCTGCGGCGCATTTATCGTTCATCAAAAAATCCAGAACTTTTCCTTTTTCCGATAAGTGAATGACCTTGCTGTCCTGACCGCCGATGTCGATCACGGTTCTGGTTTTTGGATGGAGAATCTGGGCGCCCTTCCCATGACAGGTGATCTCGGTGACCGCCTTCGTGGCAAAATCCGTTACCACTCTTCCATATCCCGTAACCACTACCCTGGGATTCATGGAAGACCTTGGATCAAGAGTGCTGTCCGCCATAAGTCTTTTTTTCTCCAGGATCAACCGGTAAACCGCTTCTCCGGTCTTCTTCGGACTCCATCCCGTTGGCAGCAGGACCTTGTCAAGGATTTCATGATCTTGATTAAGGAGCACCCCCTTTGTTGCCACGGATCCGATGTCGATTCCCATAGACAGTGTTTGCATTTAGTATTCCCCTTGAATTTGCTCTAAGAAGGCTTCCACCCGCACTTTAATCTGTCCACGGTCAGAGTTGGAATAATCGGTTTCAATTTGGATAAAAGGCATTTTCAGCTCTTCTTTTACAAACTTTCCGACCTGATAGGACTCAATATTATAAGTATGACAGGCCTGCCAGGTTAAATCCACCACGCCGTCCACTTGATAATCCTTGGCTAATCGGCTTAACAGATCCAGTCGACTGTTGTTCGGGGTCATACAGGAGCATGGGGTTGACAGATACTTTTCCGAAATCGCCTTCATGGGCTCTTTTTCTTCATCAATCATCCGATCGAGGCCTTTGTAACCCGTACAGTTTTCCAGGGCCACCACACTGGCGCCGCTTTCCTCCAATATTTCCAGCACTTTTTCTGATCCTGCACCGATGGGTACTCCTGTCAGCAGTATTCTCGGAGTCTCGGTGGTATAAGGACTTTTCCCTTCTTTGATCATGTCCCTCGTTTCCGTAATCAAGTCTTCAATTAAGTGAATACCTGCTTCTTTATCAACGTTAAACCCCTTTAGCCACTGGGCCATCATCATATCCTTCCCGCTTAAAGGAGCGGGTTTTACACGGTTCAGTTCATGCAGATCCTTCATTACCTGTCGTTCCCGGTTGCCCAGTTTGATGGCGGCTTTCAGATCCTCATCGGTAATTTTTCGGTCAAAGGACTCCTCTAAAAAGCTTTTGAACCTCTTCATTTCCGTTTCCCAGAATTTCAAATTTTCCTCTCCTTCTCCCTGCTGGGGAAGGTTCATCACATGCATGGGTTTAATCTCTCCCATCAGCTCATACATTTTCTTCTTTCCGTCACAGGTGGTCTCCGCCAATAGTACATCGGAAAAATAGAAATAGGGACAGGTATCGGTTACGGCGAATCCGTAGCTGGACTTAATTAGGGGACAAAGGTTTCGGGGCAGTTTCTCCTCTGCAGCGGCAATAGGTTCTTCTTTGGTACCGCATAGGGTTACAGGAATGGCATCAGCGGCCATGGCGATTTCATGGGGCGAAAACACACAGTAGGTACCCACCACTTTTTTTCCCTGTTCACTGGCTTCCTTAATTTTGACGGAATTAACTCCCCGTAGTTCTTCTACTTGTTTCATTAAACTTGGTCTCATTTACTTCACTCCCTTTGTTAATATTTTGTCTTAGCTACTAGTATAGTAAGAAATATGGGATAAGAGAAATTGTAAAGTTTAATGGATTTTAGAATTGTTATTAGTTTATCAAATAGGAGTATTCACGCATTCACCTCCTAATCAAAAGAGGACAGCGGGACGGAGCTTTTGTCCTCCCCAGTTTAAAGAGGACAAAAGCTCCGTCCCACTGTCCCCCACTGTCCCCCACTGTCCTATTGTTTTTTAGTTATCTGTATGAGACCCTCCACAAAAGCCTCTACATCGTAAACTTTTGTTCCGTTATGATCCCGGTAATAAAGGATTTGAAACTCCCGGTCTATACTCAACTCCTGATAATCCCATAGAGGAAGCAGAGGTTGTATTTCGGAGTCCCGAAGCAGCACCAGGGTATATGAACTTTCTCTTCCACCGGCGGGGATGAAAAATAGATTTCCCGTTTCGCGGTCATAGCGGTACTGGTTATTGGGATTCAAAAAGTGCTGATTCCCATACATCGGATAGCTTGATTCCATCCTTAGGGCTTCCGGTTCCCGGTAACGATCCAGCAGATGAAAGGCCGGATGATCCGTTAACTCTTTAAAGCTTAGCTCGCCTTCTAGAGACGTGCTTTTCAGTCTCTCCAAATCCGGTTCAATCACCATCAGCTGCTCTTGGTCGTTGAGAATCATTACCCCGTCGGGATAGGCATACGCCAGAGTTCCTTCGTCGGATTTGATGGAAAATCTTATCTTAGGGGATACCGATTCCCCCACTTCCCAAATCTCCCGCTGAAAAACCAGAACACCTCCCCCGGAATAAAAAAATCCTTCCACAAAAAACAGGTCCTCCCCAAGGGGCGTAAATCGATACCGGGGATCTTCGTAGATTTCGAATACATAATCGCGCATTTCTGAATTTCCCTCCGCTGCATCCCGCACCTGCTCTTCTTTAAAAGCTTCTAAAAAAGCCTCTCCCGATATTGAATGATTAACTGCGATCAGGGATTTTTCCCGAAGATCGATAATCCACTGGGTATTTTGATAACTTTCAATGAAAATCCGGTTCTCATCCATAATCTGATAGTGATTGATCAGTCCCCCTTGTTGAATTTCTTCGGTTAAGGGATGGACTGTCAGACCTTCATCGGACCCTTGATAAATCTGCAGGTTCTGTTCCCCGAATTTCTCCGCCAGCAAATCCTGTTTTCCCCCGTAGTGAATCAGGAGCAGATTCTCCTTTTCAATGGCAAAAATGTTACTGCTAAGCTGATCGTACCCCTCCTGCATGGACCGCATACTTCGGTTATAGACTACTTCGTCTTTTTTTACATCGACAATTTGCAGCTCTTGAATTTCCCCGTCTTTTCCCGGTCCGTGTTGGCCGATATGATACAGCCTGCCCTTCAGTTCATAAAACTCTTCTCTTGAAAAATCTCCATAGTCTCTGCTAAGTTCGATTTTCCGTAGGCCATCCCTGCTTCGCTCCACCCGGAACATATGCTTTCTGCCTTCACCGAAAATGATCAGGTCGTAGCCCTTCCGGCTTCGTATCTCATTCCAATAGCTCGACCGCATTTCCCCGGTCGTTACGTCCTCCCGGGAAACAGCATCGTGGATCCGGATCTCCTCTATAAGTTCTAGACTTTTCGAATCATAAATTCTATACCAGAGCGTCTCCCCCTCCAGCATTAGTTTTCGCCGTGCATCGCCGTCAATGATTCTTGCCAGAATCTGCTGTCCATCGTAATCCGCAGTATACAGGGGTTTTGGCCACGGCTCCTTATCCCTGGGAAAGGTAGTACGATAAAAATTTTCCAGGTGATGCAAGCTGAGATAGTTCATTTGAAAAAAATTTTGGATATTTCCCATGCTTTGACGAAAATAACTGGTACTTCCCCCTCGGGAAAACAACCCATAACCCCACTGCTCATCTTCCGGGCGCTTATATTCCCGAATCTCCAGTATTCGAATGATTCGCTCCCTTTGTATTTTTTCCTTCAAAACCCCTTCAATGGTGCTGACCAGTGTTTCCCGGTCCTTTATTTCCTCCCGGTGCGCCCGAAAGTTTTCAAAATTTGTGAAATTTGGAATTTCACTAATTTCGTTAACGGTTGCCGTAAGTTCGTAACGGGTTCCCTCCCGGTTTCGGTTCCAGCCGAAGGTGATCTGATTGAAAAATCTCTGATCCAAAAGGTTCCCGATCACCTCATCGAACACCATATCCCCACCCTTTCCCCATTCCGGTTCCATCGGCTGATTCATCACGTCCATTATCCGGTCAAAATCCTCGGCGATGACTTTCGTAGGATTTTCCGGCAGGATCATCCTAAAGATTTCGGGATTTTGAACCCGGTAACCCCGCTCCTCCTTCGATAAAAGAAGCTCCTCACCCAAAGGATAGACCGTCTTTTGAGACGTTTGCACTGCCTGGCGATAAATTTCTTGAAGGATTCCTGATGTATCTTCTTCAGCCCAAACTTCTTGACGGATCATCTCTTCGAAATAATAATCGTACACGTCCTCAAGGTCCGGCATCGCAATTTCCACTTTAAAATGAACACTGCTGCGTCCCCGATGAACCTCGGTGATATCCTGCAACTCTACAGCATCTATCAGTATCGGATCATAGTCCCGCAGCATTCGACTCTTACTATGTAAAAAAGCTTCCTCAATCGCCGCGTCCCGGACCTTGTCATCCCCTCGCCCGTTTAAAAAAACACTGCCGCCGATTAATACAATCAGAATCCCCACGACTACTGTCAGTAGTACTTTTACCTCTTTATAAGACGAGTTTTGCCCATGATCTTGTTGATTTCTCTCAAGCCGGACTTTTAATTTCATAGCACCCCTCCATCATCTTTGTGTTCTCTTTGTGTTCTCTTTGTGTTCTCTTTGTGTT
>PWEO01000114.1 GCA_003553525.1 Clostridiaceae bacterium | reverse complement strand
GAAATTTGCGTATATAAAAACCATCCATATGATGTTTCTGAGGAAAAATTGAGACCTCTCCGGACTCGGTGAAAAAACCGGGATTGCCATTAAGACTGCTGTCGCTTTCTTCTTTTAGATCCACAGATACAAAGTCTTCATGGTTTTTTAGAAAAGCTTCGGTTATTCCCTGGTTTTCCAGAGGATGTATGGTACAGGTACTATACAAAAGCACTCCACCGGGCTTAACATATTTTGCGGCATTTTCCAATATGGTAAGCTGAAGTTTTTGCAGTGCCCCCAGTCCCTCTTTTTGAACCCGGTACTTAATTTCCGGTTTCCGGCGAATAACCCCGAGACCGCTGCATGGAGCGTCCACCAACACCCGGTCCGCTTTTCCCATGGACTCCTCGTCTAAGTTTTCCCCGCTGAACTGTCGGGTTTTAATAATATTAATTCCCAGACGGCGGCTATGCTCTTCGATCAATCGGAGTTTATGGGGAAAAATGTCCCGGGCAATAAGCTCCCCTTTGTTTTCCATCAACTGGGCTATATGGGTGGTCTTTCCGCCGGGAGCACTGCAAAGGTCCATGACGTACTCTCCGGGCCTTGGGTCTAAAAACTTGGCTACGAACATGGAACTGATATCCTGGATATGAACCCATCCCTCTTTTAAGGGTTGAAAGTCGGAAATATTTTTCAGTCCCTGCACCTTAATTGCTTCGGGAACAAAGTTTGAGGTTTCTGCCTCAAGACCTTGTTTTTTCATAACTTCCAGAACTTTTTCCTTTGAAATTTTCAAGGTGTTTACGCGAAAATACATGGGAGGGTTTTCAGCGGAAGCTTTCATAAATGCTTCCGTAAACTCCGTTGAATAATATTTCAGTAATTCCTCCACTAACCACATAGGATACGAGTAGTTTACCGACAGATACAGGGGAAAATTCTTTTCCTTTTTCGGCCAGGTAATCTCATCTTTCCGTCGAATCATACTGCGAAGGACGCCGTTAATAAAACCTTTGGACCTTTTAGCATAGATTCCGGCAAGCTTGCCCGCTTCATTGACAATGGCAAAATCAGGAACACGGTCTAAATAAAGAATTTGATAAGCACCGATCTGAAGAATCAGCCGGGTGGCATCATCCATCTTCTTTGTTTTCACCTTGGAGAAGTAATCAATCCCGAAGTTCAGAGTTATTAGTTTTTCAATGGTACCATAGACAAGCTCCGTAAGGAGGTTCAAATCCTTATCCTTATAATCCCCTTTTTGAATTTCTTCGTTTAATGCTATATTGGAATAGGTCTCTTCATACAGTACTTTTGACAAGACCCGGTACGTTCCCTTTCTCGGATTCATAAACTCCCTCCTTTTTACTTAAATAAAAAAGGCGACTTCTGCGCCTTTTTTATTATCGTCTATTTCTCAACATAATCAGCCGAGCTAATTGTAGCACCGCAGCTGCCATGGAGGCTACATAGGTTAGGGCTGCAGCATTTAATACTTTTTTCGACTGAGGCATTTCCGAGGCTTCCAGATAACCGTTTCCTTCCAGCAAAGCAACCGCTCGGGTACTGGCGTTAAATTCCACCGGCAGGGTTACGATTTGAAAAACCACTGCAGCGGCGAATAATAAAATCCCAAGGTCCAACATGGGTACTCCCATGATTTCCCCCCGAAATAAAAATCCTCCCAAAATAAAAATCCAGGCGGTCTTAGACCCGAAGTTGGCAATGGGCAGTACCAGATTATTTCGAATCCGCAAGGGTACGTAGCCATCAGCGTGCTGCAGGGCATGGCCCACCTCATGGGCGGCAACGGATACCGAAGCCACGGAGCTGCGTTCATAGACCTCGGGAGAGAGTCGAACCACTTTGCTTCTGGGATCGTAATGGTCGCTTAAGCTTCCTTTGCTTCTTTCCACATTCACATCATGCATTCCGTTTCGGTCAAGGATTCCCCTTGCTACTTGAGCTCCGGTAAAGCCTTTTAAGGTTCGAACCTGTAAATATTTATTAAACGTTGATTTTACTTTGCTTTGAGCATACAGCGTAAAAAGAATCGCAGGAATCATCAGCATCAAAGACTGTGTACTCATCATAAATGGCATTGGCATGTAACTCACTCCTTTAAGAAATGGCGGATTCCCAGTTCCACTTTTTCAATATCCATTTCCGTATTTACACAGGGCCCCTCCGGTCGGCGATTAACAATAGCCAGCACCGGAAGATCTTTTACATCCTGCAGTCCGGAAATCAAATCTCGTTCACAGGCCACGGCAATAATGGCCTTGGGGTTAAGCTCCATAATCTTTCTTCTCGCCAGGGTTCCGCCGGTGGCGATGGCCAGTTGAATTCCATATTTCTCCTTCAGTCCCACAAGATCGTCTACGTTACACTGCCCGCACCGCTTGCATAATTCCGGATTTTGGGTAACCCGAAGGCCGCAGGTGGACTTTTGCAGGCAATGGGGGGTAAGAATCATGATCTCTTCCCCGTTAAAATGATATTCATTACTGAGAATCAAATGATTATTGAGTTGTGCATAGGCATTTCGTATGGTTTTTTTATCATAGCCGAGGGGTTTTCCGATTCCCACAATGATGGGATAAAGCACCCGAATGGAAATTGCAACTGCCTTTTTCAGGGGTTTCGGTATCACCTTTTCAACTCTAAGCATTATTATAGCATAAATCAGTAAAAAAGTTAACGTAAAAAAGGCTATCGCTCCCATGAGCAAGCCATAGTTAATGATTCCCAGCAGTACCGTGGATCCCCCCCGGGATAGCGCCCAGCCCCCTGCAATAATAAGCATTCCTATCAGAACCATTACTGAAAGTAAGGTAAGCAGTCGTTTTACACTATTCATCCTCAGCACCTAATTTCCAATGGACTTCCAGGGTATTCCCCGCCAAAAATTCCGATACCCCCATGCGTTTTTTACCGCTGAGTTGCAGTTCAGTAATTTGAATCTGACCCTTTCCTGCAGCAACCAAAATACCCTCCTTGGAAACCTTAAGTATTGTGCCGGGTTCCTTTGAATGATCCTCTTCGATCCACCGGGCCCGATGAACTTTTAAAGACTTTCCCTGATACCGGGTCTGGGCTCCGGGAAAAGGGTGAAGCCCCCGAATCAGATTATAGATCTCCTTTGCCGAAGCCTTCCAATCAATTTCTGCCAAGGCTTTTGAAATCTTCGGAGCATAGCTGCTTCCGGTTTCCGGTTGTGGCGTCGGTATGATTGAATTTTCTTCCAGTTTATTCAGGGTTTCGATTATAAGTTTTTTTCCAAGTAAGGCTAGCCGGTCATGAAGATCCCCCGTGGTGTCTTCATATCCGACAGGGATGCTCTCTTGCAGCAGCATATCTCCCGTATCCAGTCCTTCATCCATCTGCATGGTTGTAATGCCGGTTGTTTCCTCTCCGTTTATGACCGCCCAGTGAATCGGGGCGGCTCCCCGATACTTCGGAAGCAGGGAAGCATGGACGTTCACGGCACCGTAAGGAGGCAGTTCAAGAATTTCCTTGGAAAGTATCTGGCCGTAGGCCACCACCACAAAAATATCGGCTTTCAGATTTTTAAGAATTTCGTAAGATTCCGAAGTGTTCAATTTTTCCGGTTGGTATACAGGGATGTTTTCCTCTTCGGCCTTGATTTTCACCGGAGTACCCTGGATTTTTTTTCCTCTGCCCTTTCGTCGGTCAGGCTGGGTGAAAACGCCCACCACCTCATGATTATTATCCTTAATTAATCCTTCAAGACAGGGGACCGCAAAATCCGGGGTCCCCATAAAAATAACCTTCATATTTTCACCTTCTTTTCAGTTGGTTGTTTGCTATTTGATGATCCGGTCCGTAAACAATACACCGTTTAAATGATCAATTTCATGGCATAGGGCCCGGGCAAATAAGTTCTTTGCTTCAACGACAATTTCCTGCCCCTGGGGATTCAGTCCCTTTACGGTAACCGCTTCCGGTCGGGGAACCTCTCCGTTAACTCCCGGTAAGCTCAGGCAGCCTTCCTCGTCAATCTCTTCGCCGCAGGTCTCTACGATCTCGGGATTGATCATTTCTAACAGCCCTTCCCCCACATCCACTAAAATAATTCTTTTTAATACCCCTACCTGTGGGGCGGCAAGTCCGACACCGTCAGCATCATACATGGTATCTTTCATATCTTCCAACAATATTTTTACCCGGTCGTCTATTTTTTCTACCTGTTTTGCTTTTTTGCGAAGAATGGGATCTTCGTCCTTTCGGATGATTCTAATTGCCACGTTCATCTCCTCCTGTGTTCATTTAACTATTAGATTTAACCTATGGATTTGTCCCTTTCCTTTTTAGTATAACCATCCTGCTTAAATTATACTATAGGGATTAAAATCGATACTTAAGTTTACCTCATCGGGAACAAATTGTTTTCTTTTATTAATACAAACATATTTGAGAACTTTTTTCAATAGCTGTTTGTCAATATTAATGTTTT
>PWEO01000116.1 GCA_003553525.1 Clostridiaceae bacterium | reverse complement strand
TTGTTGATTGCTTCAGCAACAACTTTTAGAGCATTGATATCCAGGCCAGAATCGGTCTCATCAAGAAACGATAGCTGAGGTTTCAGTACAGCCATTTGAAAAATTTCATTTCGTTTTTTCTCACCGCCGGAAAAACCTGCATTCACACTTCTTTGCAGAAATTCAGGATTCATTTCTACCATCTCGAGTTTATCCTGGATGTAGTCATCAAATTCTAGTGGATCTAACTCTTCGCGACCCCTTGAGGCGGCTATTGTATTGTATGATTCTCTCAGAAGCGTGGAATTCGTAACACCGGGAACTTCCACGGGATACTGAAATGCCAGAAAGATACCGGCATGAGCACGCTCATCAGGGTCCAGCTCTAAAATGCTTTCCCCATTGTAGAGAATATCTCCTTTGGTTACTTCATATTCAGGATGTCCGGCTACTACCTTGGAAAGTGTACTTTTCCCACTTCCGTTTGGTCCCATTATAGCGTGGATTTCCCCTTTGTTTATAGTGAGGTTTACACCTTTAAGAATTTCATTTCCCGGTTCACCCTCAACTTCAACATGTAAGTCTTTAATTTCTAGCACAGTTCTTTTTCTTTTTTGTTTGTATTTGAATTTGTTTTAAAAGTCCCCCTTTGAAGGGGGAAGCTCTGCAGAACAGCCGAAGGCGGTTTTGCAGAGCAGGGGGATGTTCGTGGTAATGCCACAAAAATCAAGATTCGCAACACCCCCGCAGAGAATTACCCAACACTACCTTCGAGCTTGATACCAAGCAGTTTGTTGGCCTCTACAGCAAACTCCATCGGGAGCTCTTTTAATACCTCTTTACAGAAGCCATTTACAATCAACGAAATGGCATCATCTTCGCTTAATCCCCGCTGTTGCAGATAGAAGATCTGATCTTCACCTACACGGGAGGTTGTTGCCTCATGTTCAATCTTACCGGTGGGGTTAGCCGATTCGATGTAAGGAAATGTGTGAGCGCCACTTTTCTGACCAATAAGCATTGAATCACACTGAGAGTAATTTCGGGCATTATCAGCCTTCTTGCTGATTTTTACCGCACCTCGGTAACTGTTATTTGATCTACCTGCAGAAATCCCTTTCGAGATAATCGTGCTTTTGGTGTTTTTCCCAAGGTGAATCATTTTTGTACCTGTATCAGCCTGCTGCATTTTATCGGTCACAGCAACAGAGAAAAATTCTCCAACTGAATTATCACCCTTCATAATCACACTCGGATATTTAAGGGTAACGGCTGATCCGGTTTCAAGCTGTGTCCAGGAAATCTTTGAATTATCTCCTTTACAAATACCACGCTTGGTTACAAAATTGTAAATACCGCCAACTCCTTCATCATTTCCAGCATACCAGTTTTGGATGGTGGAATATTTGATCTCGGCATTCTCCATGGCAACAAGTTCAACTACCGCTGCATGGAGCAGATTTGTGTCGTACATCGGTGCTGTACATCCTTCAAGATAACTTACATGGCTATTATCCTCTGCAATAATGAGCGTTCTCTCAAACTGACCTGAATCCATATTATTAATTCGGAAATAGGTAGAAAGCTCCATCGGACAGATTGTATCTTTTGGCACATAGCAAAACGAACCGTCAGAAAATACGGCTGAGTTCAATGCAGAATAAAAATTATCCCGGGCAGGAACGACAGATCCCATATATTTTTTCACCAGTTCCGGATACTTTTGAATGGCTTCTGAGATAGAGCAGAAGATCACACCGGCTTCACCGAGTTTTTCTTTAAACGTGGTAAAGATAGACACACTATCAAATACCGCATCAACTGCTACACCTGAGAGCATTTTTTGCTCATCAAGAGGAATACCCAATTTGTCATATGTCTCCTTAATTTTTGGATCGATATCATCAAGACTATCAACCTTGGGCTTATCTTTCGGTGATGAGTAATATTGAATTTTATCAAACTCGGGACTTTTGTACGTGGCATTGAACCATGTGGGTTCTTCCATCTCTTTCCATGCACGAAATGCCTTTAAGCGAAATTCCGTCATCCACTCAGGCTCTTCTTTAATGGCCGAAATTTTACGGACAATATCTTCGTTCAGTCCTTTTGGGAACTCATCATATTCAATATCGGTAGAGAATCCATATTTGTACTCTTCGCCGATCATTGCTTCTAATTCTTTGGTCTCACTCATATAGATCCGAATTATTTAAAATTTTTTGATTCTATCTGCTCTAAGAACATCAAAATAGATTGTGGGGTTCATTCTAAGAGCGTTATTAACTGCTATGCTTATTTGGAATGAATAAATATAAGCAATTTCACGGCTTTTTTAAAGCCGTTCTGACATCAAAGAATATCACCAATTCACATGCCATCAACCAATAGATACAACCTATAATGACAATAATATCGGGCCTATTTAGTCCCTCTTTTGTGCTTATAACCTAAGTTCGATTAAATAAATGGCTGTCACCTTTTCATAAGGAGAAGCCAGCCCCCGTTTCGGGGCGGCATGTCCGTAGCCCATGGGAATGCAGAACATTTCCGTGGGGTATGCTGAGGCCTTATTAAAGAAGAGCACCGGAGGTGCGGCATTATCCGAATTTTAAATTCATCGATTGGGTAGGAGGCGGCAAAAGCCGCCGTCCCCCCACACCACCTGGCGTACTCACGTACCAAGGCGGTTTCTATTACTTCTTCGAACTCATTCTCTGATACAGAGGATGCAAGCCTTTTCTGACAAACCATCTTGGGTTCATGCTTCGTGATACGGCCATCTTGTGAGACATATTCCACCATCCCTGGCTGTACATGACCACATTCCAGCTTTTCTTTTCGCTCACCCCAAGGCTTCGCAGAAACTTATATGTGGTATATTTTCTTCCACACTGCTTGAGCCGGTAGCATCTGAGTTTTCTGCGTATCCATCCCTCGATGTCCCGCAGATTTGACAGCCACCTGTTGGCCAGTTGGAAGTAATTTGACCAACCTCGGATGACGGCATTTAATTCGTCAAGAAGTTGGGTAAATGGTACACCACGGTTTCTCTTGGTGATTTCCCGTACTTTGTCTTTTAGGCGCTTGATGGACTTATCGGCCACTCTTACACCACCATCTGACAGCACGGTATATCCCAAAAAGGTCACCTCCTCACATCGGCGGACTCCGCTTTTGTCGCGGTTTACTTTCAGCTTCATCTTGGTTTCGATAAACCTGATCAGTGACCGCATTACGCGCTCTGCCGCTTTCCGGCTTCCCACAAAAATGTTGCAGTCGTCAGCATAGCGACAGAAGCTCAGGCCCCGTTTATGTAGCTCCCTGTCCAATTCATCCAGTACGATGTTAGACAGTAAAGGAGATAGTGGGCCACCTTGCGGGGTTCCGGCCGTGCGCTGCTCAGCAAACCCATCTTGCATCATGCCGCTGGTTAGGTAGGCATTGATAATCCTTAGCAGGCGTTTATCAGATATCACCTTGCTTAGGTGGGTCATCAGCCGGTCATGGTTGATCGTATCGAAAAACTTCTCGAGATCAATATCCACAACCCATACCTTGCCTTCCCGTACGTATTGACTGGCCTGGCTAATGGCCTGTCCGGCATTACGTCCGGGACGGAACCCAAAGCTATTTGGACTAAAGTAAGGTTCGTAGACCGGGCTGAGTTTTTGGTGAATGGCTTGTTGGATCAGTCGGTCGGTGACCGTCGGAATGCCTAGCATCCGCTTGCCACCGCCCGGTTTGGGGATGTTCACCTTCCTGACCGGGGCTACTTCATAGGTCCCTTCTAATAGAGACCTGCGCAGCTCGCTCACGTTGGTGTTCAACTACTGTTTTAGCTCTTGGATCTTCATACCATCTACACCCGGGCTCCCCCCATTGCGGGCTACCTGCTGGTAGGCCCGGATCAGGTTGGCCGGGTCTGCTATCCGGTATAAAAGATTGCTCGTTAAGGATTGTTGTCGGTGTAATCGTGAAGACCATTCAACTCCTGTTCCGCCCATGTCCGGGCTTCCATCCCTTTCCGGTGCGTCAGGTTTTCCCCCATGGATAAATAGATCCATTTGGTGTGGTCTGTTTTTCTGTTGCTGTTTGTCTTTACACATTACACGGATTTCCTTTGTTGTAATAGATTCAGGCCTTCCCACGCCAGCCGGCGTAGTACTATGCCCTCTGCTGACTCCCCGATTGCTATCGGGGCCTCCCGGGGTAAGCAGTACTTCTTTCAACGCGTTATGCCGGATTTACCCCTCTGCCGTTCGAATGACTATCGGGCGTGCTGATTCATGGCTCAGTTACCCCGGCAGACAGGCCTGGTATCCGGTTTCTGTTCGTCATAACACATCTTTGCCTTAGGCTTCCTTCAGATTTCGCCTCTCGGCGAACACCCTTGCCTTCGGCTATAAAATTCCGGTCATTACGGCTTCTTCGGGACTTGAACGTTATGTTCGCACCCGTTAGACGTACTGCATGCCCGGCACACCAA
>PWEO01000009.1 GCA_003553525.1 Clostridiaceae bacterium | reverse complement strand
GCTCCCTATATCGGTAAAGGCTTCCTTGACGCTTTTCCCATGAGGAGTATTGGAAAGAGTAGTAGGGCTGAAACTTAAAAACTTATCCAGGCGCTTTTGGGTGAGAATTTCATCATTCTTTAGTTGTTTTTTTCGATCCATAAAAACCTCTAATGAAGCAGCAAGGCGATTGAAATTAAAGGGTTTGATTAAATAGTCAAAGGCTCCTAGACGCCTTGCCTCTTCAATGGTGGCTTTTTCTTTAGCGGCACTGACTACAATTACTTCCACTTCTTTTTTCGATTGCCTAAGTGCCAGTAATACTTCCAATCCGTTTAACTCAGGAATGAACAAATCTAATATAATCAGATCCACCTCATTTCTAAGTAGCCAATCACGAGCTTCCTTTCCTTTGGACAGTACCTTTACCAGTTGAAGTTCTTCAAAGGACGTAAGAAACTGCTCATGAATTTTCGCCACCATGGGGTCATCTTCAACAATGGCTATTCGATACATAAGATCCTCTCCTTAATAATTCCTTCTTTCCTACCAGTACTTATATCGCACCTACTCTCATAATATATAGGCTTTCATTCTTCGTCAAGCTCTTTTCCATGGACCACTAATACAGAGATGGCAGAGAGGACAGAGGACGGAGTAATTGTCCTCTTCTTAGTTACAATGATATGAAGAACGACATAAGATAGCGTAATTATCCTCTGTGCCGTCATCCATTAATCATTTTATCTCATTCTTCTCTATAATTTTCTATCTTCCACTGTCTTTACCTATTCTTCTCTGTCTCTTTATATACAAAGTAAGCAGCTGTGTTCAAAAAAAGAATATATACCCAATCAGCCAAAAGAAAAGAACTCCTATCGTGATTAAAGCACCTGGCTTGTTCGACTCTAATACGGCAAAAAAGCCGGCACTAGGGCTGGCTCCTTCTATCATTGAGGGGACAATTACTCCGTCCCCTTGTCCTCTTCCTTGTCTGTTTTGTACTTTAAAACGTCTTTGATGACCTGGTTGATATTATCCGCTTGGAGAACTACTAAATCTCCCAGTCTCGCCATTTCCAGAGCCACTTTCGTCGCTTCCTTTTCGTCGATGACCATAGTGATTTGGTCCGAGGTATAACCGCCTTTTATCAGACCATTTTTTACGATTTCTGATGTTTCTCCAGCGGTTCGCTCTCTCGGATCTGCATCGCAAAGGACGATATGATCATAGTATTTAGCGAGAGTTTCGCCATATTCTTCAATATCCTTTCCTCGTCGATTTCCCACACTGGAGGCCATACGAATCTTTCTTCCGGGCATTAAGCCTTGAATAAAATCTCCTGTGGCATGAATAGCGCCGGTATTATGACCATAATCCACTACCACTTTAAAGTCTTTCATGTCGATGACATTCATTCTTCCTGGAGACTGACCGATGGAAGGACTGAAACTGACCAGTCCCGCTCGGATTTGGGTTTCATTGAGCCCCATGGAGGCCGCCGCAGCCACCGCAGCCATTACGTTTTCAATATTAAATACTGCTTTTCCCTCAAAGGTAATGGGAATTTCTAATATGTCGGCAACAGTGGAGGTCCATCCTTTATGTTGGATGATTACGGTGCCCTCTTCGATGGTAACATTCAGATTTCCTTTTTCAAAATTTTCCTTTAAAGCCGGATTATTCGGATCTTTTGAGAATAACACCGGTCTCGCTTTGGTTTTTTCCACGCAGGAAAGTACTAAGGGATCATCCGCGTTAAATACTGCTGTTCCTGTTGGTTTTACAGCTTCCGTCACGGTGGATTTCAGTCGGGTTAACTCTTCTATAGTGTCAATCCCCCCTTCTCCTAAATGATCCGAGGTGATATTCAGTAACACCCCTACGTCACTTTCCCTAAAACCAAGTCCCCGGCGTAGGATTCCCCCTCTTGCCACCTCAAGCACCGCATGGTCTATGGTGGAATCCATCATGACTTTTTTTGCCCCTTCGGGACCGCTGTAATCCCCCGTCAGTATGGGAATATTGTTGATAATTACCGCATCCGTTGACGTCATTCCCACAGTGGCACCGTTCAGTCCTAAAATATGAGAAATCAATCGAATAGTTGTGGTTTTTCCGTTGGTTCCCGTAACTGCCACAATTGGTATGGTATTCTTGGCACCCGGAGGAAAAAGCATATCCACGATCGGAGCTGCAATGTTTCTCGGGGTTCCCGTGGTAGGGTTCAGGTGCATTCGAAATCCTGGAGCTGCATTAACTTCAATAACTCCTGCAGAGTCCTGATGCAGGGGTTTATCCAGGGTATTTGCGACAATATCGATTCCGATCACATTCAGATCGATGATTCTAGAAATTCGTTCCGCCATTAGTTTATTTAAAGGATGCACCTTTTCCGTCACATCTAAGGCGGTACCTCCAGAGCTAAGATTTGCCGTGGATTTTATATATATTTTTTCTCCTTCGTTCAAAATGCTATGGGGATTCAAATTAAAAACTTTCAGACGTTGTTTTGTCATTGCGTCCAAATTGATTTGTGTTAGGTTTTTTTCATGACCGATGCCCCGCTCAGGATTTTCATTGATTTTTTCCACAAGCTTTTGTATGCTGTCTTTTCCGTTCCCAATAACATAGGCTGGTTCACGAAGAGATGCGGCAACAAACTTGCCGTCAATTACCAGCATTCGGTAGTCGAATCCGTCTAGAAATTTTTCCACCAGGACCGTATCGGATATTTTTGCTGCAATATCAAAGGCGATTTTTAACTCTTCCCGATCCTGCAGATTAGTGCTGATTCCCCGTCCATGATTTCCACTTAGGGGTTTTACAACCACAGGATATCCCGTGGCTTCCGCTGCTTCTAAGGCTTCCTCAAAGGTATTCACCGGTGTTCCTTCCGGCACGGGAATCCCCATGGAGGATAGCAGTGTTTTCGTTCGCTCTTTGTCATCGGCAATCTCCACACCAAGGGCTGAGGTGTTATCCATCATTGTGGCTTGAATTCTTCGCTGATACTTCCCCTGACCCAGCTGTACATAACTGTCTTCATTCAGGCGGATATGAGAGATCTCCCGCTTCGTTGCCTCATCGACAATGGACTGAGTGGATGGGCCGAGGAGACTTCTTTCTCCGATCTTTTTCAGTTCTACAATTAACGGTTCCACATCGGTGGTTTTACCCCGGAACAGGTCCTCCACAATCTTAACCGCCATCACCCCTGCCCGGAGGCCTACATTTTCATCCAAATAGCGAAATACAAGATTGTAAATCCCATGCTCCTCCGTATCGTAGGTTTTTCCAAAAGCCACCTCATACCCGGAGAGGCACTGAAGTTCCAGCGCTACATGTTCCGTTACATGGCCGGCCCAGGTCCCCCGGTCCAGTCGCTGAAAAAAACCCCCGATGGTTCCGATGGAACACTTATGCTCGTACATACTGGGCATCATTTTCGATAACTGATCCTTAAAACCGGAAACCATATCCGTCGGCTTCTCCTCCAGTTCCAAAAGGTCCAACTGCATAAAGATTACCGGATGCCGGCTGTAATAATTCGGTCCCCGAAGGGCGCGCATTTCATTTATTTTCATTTTTATTTTCCTCTCTTTTGTTCGAATCCATTTTTGACAGATCCTCAGGTTTAAGATATTTTTTCCGGGATAAATCATAACCGTATCCGTGTACCATGGTGTGAATCACAAGATTTTCAATGGCGATGGCCTCATCGGAATCGATATTTGCCACATTGGTATACTTTAAATGTGTCCCGTCCAGGATTACCGTAATACCGCTGCCGATCGCCCGTAAAATGCAACCGTCCTCCACTATGATTCCAGCATCTTCCCCAAGGCCGATGCCCGTATTGTTGGGATTCATACTAACGATCTCCATTAAACGGCTATAGCGCCCCCGTTCAACAAAATGGGTATCAATAATCACATTATCAATCAGTCCCATCCCTGTGGATACCCCTATGGTTCCTTTTCGTAGCGCCTCGCTGCTGTCCCCGCCCACAATCATGGTTTTAGACATCACAGCGGCACCGGCACTGGATCCTGCTATCACGCAGTATTCCTGATGATATCTTCTGATAATTTCCTTTTCTATCGGGGAGCCTCCTAATACACTGGTGATTCGAAGCTGATCCCCGCCGCTAAAAAAAATAATGTCCGCTGCCGTAATTCTTTCAAGCAGTTGGACATCAAAAGCTTGCTTTCTGGTGGATATATGCATTAACCCTACGGAATGATTGGTATCCTTCGTAAAAGCCTGGTAATATTCCTTACATACCTCTTTCGGATGGAGACTGGCACTTGTAATGATTTCGATTTTTTTACGTTCCGCCTTTGCCAGGGATAAAACCGCGGATAAAATCTGCAGCTCATCTCTTTTATCCTCATTCCCACCGATAGCAACTAACACCCCTTTGGGGGTTTCAGGATTCTTCAATCCCGTTGATCCTTGATTTTTCATATTTTCCCTCCATTTGACTCACAGTGCTGTCTGTGCTAATTATACCAT
>PWEO01000221.1 GCA_003553525.1 Clostridiaceae bacterium | reverse complement strand
TAATTGCCCTAATAGGGTGTGATATTCAAAATGAAAACTAAAACTAATGATAAGGAGAAAATAATGGAAAATTTATTACAAGAGGTACTTCCTTTTTTTAAAACTTTAAGTGGAAAAGAAAAGAAAAGTTTTATTAATAAGAGCCAAATTCTTGAAGGGGATCCGGAAAAGGTAATCGTAGAAGCAGGTGTGGTCTGTCAGAAGGTATACTTTGTTCTGGAAGGCAGTCTTCGCGTATTTCAACTATCAGAGGATGGTAGAGAGATGACTCTTTATCGGGCAAAACGGGGGGAAGCCTGTCTTTTTTCCTTAACCTGTATCATGAAAGAAGAAGCATTGAATACTGTAACCATTGTGGAACAAAAGGCGATGCTGATAGGAATTCCCGTAGAATATTTTGAAGAACTGATGTCCCGTAATGTTGAATTTCAACGATACTTTCTTCGTAGGCTACTGCGAAAGATCTCCAGTCTTATGATTCGAACAGAAGCGGTAACTTTTCTATCCATCGAAGAGCGTCTGGCAAAGTATCTCTGGGATCATTTTTCATCAAACTCCTCGACTGCTTATATAACCACCCATGAAAAGATTGCTGTTGAAATCGGCACGGCCAGAGAAGTGGTTAGTCGGATGTTGAAAGCCTTCCAGGATCAGGGGGTCATTAAACTGTCCAGAGGGAAAATAACCCTTCTTTCCTCGAAAAAGTTAAAAGAAAGAGTGCCTATGTGATTAAGTCACGGTAAAGGATAAGTTTCTCTGATAAGATGAACCTAGTTAACAAACAAACATCTTAGAGGAGGAATTATTAATGAGTAAAAAACAACGAAATCAAACCATTATATTTGTCGTGGTCGCCTTAGTGGCCGGAGCTTTGCTAACTGGGTTTACCCTGTATCAAAGTGCTCCGGGTGCCATGATGATGGAAGACGTCAGTCCTTATGATTTTGGAGAAACAACAGCACGATTTAAAGCAGAAGTGGAAGCCGCCGGTTGGTCCGTAGCGGGCATGCATGACATGCAAGAAATTTTGGATGGCCATGGATTTGAAATAGATAAAATTGAAATATATGAACTATGTTCATCCGAGTATTCAGCAGTCATTTTAGAAGAAGACGATGAACGAGTTGTCTCTCCATTGATGCCTTGCAGAATTTCTATTTATGAAAAATCTGACGGCAATACTTATATCTCAAGAATGAACTCTAAGTTAATGGCACGGCCTTTCGGTGGAATCATAAATGAAGTTATGCAACAGGCGGCGGACGAAACGGAAGAAATTTTAGAAAAAGTTCTGGAGTAGATTTTCTAAGTAGAATACTAACAATCCAATTTATAGAATCAAAAGAGACCTTTTCGGTCTCTTTTTTTATTGGAAAAATATTGGCAGGATTAAAACGATAGCCTTTGGAATAGGAAATGACGTTGTAGCATTCGCTTTTCCCGGAGAATACCCGAATATGTTTTCTTCAAAGTCTAGAGCTTTTACGTGATGAAAAACTTTAATTTACTGGAGTCAGCATAGTCTGAATCTTTCACTTGCATATGTATATGGTCTATTATATGTTCGTATAATGTAAGACAACAGATATATATTTTTTTGCAGAAGTTTATAATATGTTGTAAAATTCAATATATAATAATTATCTAATATAATATTATTTAGAAAACCACGGGAAAGGAGAAGTTGTTATGAGTTTGTTAACAGATTTTAGAATGTCAAGAATTGATAATAATTTAGGAGTATATGGTATTCATGTATATCAAGGGGGAAGCGTTTTGGAAGAACACCACTTCAGGAGCAATGACCGGGAAAACCTATACTCTGCTTCAAAAACCTTTGCCTCGTTGGGAGTGGGAATAGGAGAAGGGGAAGGTCTTTTTCACCTTACGGATAGGGTGTTGGATTTTTTCCCGGAGTACCGGGATACCGCCTACCCCGGTTCAGAAGAGATAACGATTAAACATTTACTGCAAATGACTACAGGGCATCAGTCGGAAGATTTCAGTCACTATAATCAGCGGGATAGAGCAGAACTTTTCTTTGCAGCAGAGATGATTAAAGCGCCGGGGACCGCTTTTTTTTATGAAGACTTAGCTACCTATATGTTAGGCCGTATTGTAGAGCGAACTAACGGAAGCACTATGTTGGAGTACTTGAAACCGAGATTATTCGAAAAACTAGAGATAGAGAACCCACAATGGCATAACTGCCAGCATGGACACACTTCATGCTCTGGCGGGCTCTACTTGACGATGGAAGAGTTTTCCAGGATAGGCATCGCTTTACTGCAAAAGGGAGTCTATAAGGATAGAGAAATTGTCTCTTCCAACTATGTACGTCGTTTGCATACTGAATGGGTGAATACCGCAACGAAAAATGATCCCGAAACACAAGGGGGATACGGATATCAGGTTTGGAACTGTACACTTCCAAACACGTATCGGGCGGATGGTATGTATGGTCAGCTTTGTGTGGTATTAAGGGACTATAATGCCGCGATAACCGTAACAGCCCATAATGAGGTGAACCATAAAGATATTCTTAGGGCGATTTGGAGGGAGATTGTTCCAAAATTATAATCGAGCATAATGGATTTTATAACGAAAATCAATTTTGATATCAGATTGAAAATCAGAAATTCTGGGTATAAATAGCAATGTACTCACACTAAGATTTTTAAAAGAATAGTCCTATGGAATGTTTCAGTTGCAAAGGTTGATAATATGGGTAAGTTGTAAAAGTGATAGTTTAAATCATTGGAAGCTGATGTATAAGTAAAGGAGGAAAGTCATGAAAATATCAAAAAGAAAAACTATGCTGATACTGATTATTATTATGATTCCCCTGTTATGTCTTTATGGATGCGGTGGAGATGATAATGATGAGGAGATAACCGATGAATCTCCTGGTCAGGAAGAAGAATTTGATGATCAAACGGGAGAAGAGGATCCTGTCGATGAAGAAGGGGAACCCCAAGAAGAAGATCCTGTGGATGAGGAACAAGAAAACGGAGAAGAACGGGATCTTGAAAGTATTTTTGGATCCATGGATTATCCTGTGAACTTTTCTTATGAAATGACTATGGAATCAGAGGCTATGGAAACCTTTACCACGCGCTTGTGGATTATGGATGAAATGTTTCGCAGCGAAGGAGAATGGGAGGGACAAACCTTTATAAGTATCCAGGATGAGGATTATTATTATATGCTGGATCCTAATGCCATGACAGCCATACGTTTTCCCGCTGATCAAGAGGTTCCCATGGAGGAAGACGAGGTGGAGGAGCCTCGGGTCGATGAATTTATGATCGAAGAGGACTGGGATAGGCTTACCTATCTGCGAGATGAAACTATTAACCGTGTTGATACCTATGTGGTCAGTGACAGCTATGATGATGTTGAATTGATTATGTGGATTCACCAAGAATATGGTATCCCTATGCGAATTGAAAGTACTGGTCATGACCTTGAAGATAACTATGTGATGGAAGTACAGAATCTTCAAGTGGGAGAAGTAACAGAAGAGGATTTTAAAATCCCTGAGGACTATGAAATCATTGACTTTGGAAACTAAGTCCCTTCAACCGGAACCTTAAATTTAACTGGGGTTTCGGTTTTTTTTTATGATGGAATAGACTTACTGCCTTTCGAAGTATGTAGAGGGAGTGAAAAAAGAACCGGTTAAAGTAAAGATTAATAAATCATAACCATATTCTCAAGTGTTATTGTATATTTAAGTAAATAGAGGGATAGAAACTGTTGAAGAGCGATTAAATGATACGGTCCATGGGTATATACAATTATCTTCAAGAGTTTCTGTAAAATGTAAATTGGTTGTCAATTAAAGAAAGAAGGTGCTTGTATGTCAAAAGAAATTACCTATGCCTATTTAAAAAAATTCAATACGATTATGGGTTTTTTACACCTGATTCAAGGATTATTAATGTTGGGATTTGCTCTTTTTATTGATCGTATCGCTGAATTTCGAATTCCTTTATGGTCCTATTTTTTAACCTTTGATCAGACGCAGATGCGGTTGGTTACGGAACCCAATCAGTTAGGAGAATTGCCTTTTGGAATTATGGTTTCCCTGTTCTTATTCCTATCCGCCGCCGCTCATTTTATTATAGTAAGTCCCTGGGGAAATCCGATTTACAAACGGGACTTAGACCGGGGAATGAACAGGTTCCGCTGGTATGAATATGCGCTGAGTTCTTCATTAATGATCGTCCTCATTGCCTTGCTATTCGGGGTATACGATATAGGAGCTTTGCTGCTAATTGTGGCGGCCAATGCTTCTATGAATTTCTTCGGACTCGATATGGAAGAGATTAATCAATACACGGAAAAAACCAATTGGAAGCCCTTTGTTTTCGGGAGCTTTGCAGGAATTGTTCCCTGGATCGTGATACTTCTTTACGCCTTTGGTAATGCTGATCCTTCTGAAGTGCCATGGTTTGTCTATGCCTTGGTAGGAAGTTATTTCGTGTTTTTCAATCTGTT
>PWEO01000008.1 GCA_003553525.1 Clostridiaceae bacterium | reverse complement strand
TTTAAAACCTGAAAGGGCATTAATTAAGTCTACTAAAGATAGTACTTCTTCAGTAGACTTCCTAGACAAAACACACTGCATTGATTACGAAAAAATGATCTTAGCTGTTATCGCAGCCATGACCGAGCTTCTTCTTCCTGTTCCGGTGGATAGAAAAGCCACCAAATTATTAGTTGGTGGCCTCCTGTTATTTCTCTTTATTCTATTCTTTCGGTTCTTTTTGGATCTTTTCTTGTTCAACATTTTCCTTTCGAACCCTTTCCCCTTGTGCATCGGAAACTTCTTCTGTTCGAGTTTCTTCTTTTCTTACCCTTTGACTATTTCCGGTGTCCGCAGTGTTCTCTTCTGAGGAGCGATATTCAGTGGTTTGATCCGATGAAGTGTACTCTTCCCTGCGTACGGTTCTTTTCGCAAATAACGATTGAATCAGCCAAGATGCTATAAAAAGCACAACTAAGGCAATCAACGTCGCTGGTTCAAAAACCCCGTTTCCCCACTCCACCTCTGCAAAAATCCCGCTAAAGATTCCGACATACGGCTCGGTAATTCGGTAGAGAAGATCAACAAATTGATTGTCTGGATTTGCTCCAAAGAGCCTAAACACAAACCTGAAAATCAGTATAATTCCTGCTAAGGAAAATATAATGTTGATGACCCGTCTTAAAGTATCCGTTGCCGGTTCCGTCTCTTTTACTTCCCGTTTTCTTCTTACTTCCCCCATTGTAAAACCTCCTTTTATTTTATCCTTCAATTAGCGAAGGATACTTAACAAATCTAATGGAATTTCATTTTCCGTTCTAAATCCCTTTCTAATACTATTATTCCCTAATTTTATATAGTTAAACCCTTTGGTTCATACTCAGTTCACAATTTTACTTTATAATTACCATCTATTGATCTCTCCATTGTTCACTTTTTATTTTTATTGTGATAAACTAATCACAAATACAAAAAAAGCAGGTGATATTTATGGTTATTGGAATTCCCAGAGGATTCTTATATTATAAGCACGAAACCCTATGGAAAGGGTTCTTTGACGCATTAGGGATAACCTACCTCATCAGTCCGAAAACCAATCAGGAGATACTGGATCGAGGCAATGAGTTTGCTATTGATGAAGCCTGCCTTTCTTCAAAGGTGTATTTAGGTCATGTACACTGGCTGATTGAAAAGTGTGATAAGGTCTTTGTACCCCGGATTTCATCCTATGGCATGGATGGCGAGGTTTGTACGAAATTCCCCGCTCTTTTCGATTTGGTAACAAATACCTTTGCCGATCAGGAGATTGAACTGATCCATTACAATATGGACTTTCGAAACGCCGACGCAGAAGCCCCGGGTTTTGTTAAACTGGGAAAACTGTTAGGAAAAAGCCGCACGAAAAGCCTTCGGGCTTACCTTATTGCGAAACAGGGAGAGAAAACCCAGCAAATTTTAGAGGGGAACAAAGTACGGGAGGCCATGGAACAAAACGGCTTGAAAATTTTGGTAACGGGCCATGCCTATAATCTGCACGATCCCTATTTAGGCACCCCGGTGTTTGAGATGTTGAAAAAACTGGACACCATACCCATCTCCGCTGCCAGGGTCCATGATAAGGAAATCCACCGGGCCTCCCATCAGATATCCCAAAACATTCCCTGGGTGTTTAATCGGGAGCTTGTGGGAACCATCGCCCACTATCAGCGTAAGATCGACGGAATTATATTGATTACCGCTTTCCCTTGCGGTCCCGATTCCTTAATTAATGAATTGGTCCTTCGCCGAATAAAAAATCCACCGGTACTGCAGCTGATCCTGGACGGTCAGGAAGGAACCGCGGGAATGGAGACCCGATTGGAGAGTTTTATCGATATTATCCGGTTTAAAAAGGAGGGCTATTATGACAAAATATAAGGTCAGCTTCCCCCACTTAGGCAACTATTACGTTCCCTTGGAGCGCCTGTTTACCCGGGGGCTGGATGTGGAGTATGTAGTGCCCCCTGCGATTACGAAAAAGACCTTGGAGCTGGGAAGTCTTCACAGCCCCGACTATATCTGTGCCCCTTTTAAATTTAATATGGGCAATTATATCGAAACCATTGAAAAAGGTGCAGACACCTTGGTACAAACCGGGGGCGTCTGCCGCCTCCGGTATTACGGAGAGCTGCAGTCCCAAATCATTAAAGACTTGGGCCATGACGTACGTTTTATCACCCTGTCCCGGGGGGCGCTGTCCAAACCCGTAACCCTTTATCAAAGTTTTAAAGAGATCAACCCCGCTATGTCCGTAAAACAAATCGGCTCCACGCTGCCTGTGGTCATGACCATGATCGAATCCATGGATAAAGTGGAGGACTTTGTTCGGAAAAACAGCGGCTTTCAAAAGGCTCCCGGAGTCTTGGAGACCGTTCAGGAAGATTTTATGCAACGCCTACGCCGGACCGACTCCAAAAAGGACGTGAAAAAACTTTATAAAAAGACTACGGATCATCTGTTGGAGATCCCTCTGGATAAACCGAAAAATCCTATCCGGGTGGGGGTTATCGGTGAGTATTATACCATCATGGAACCCTTTAGCAATCACGACATCGAAAAGGAACTGGCAAAAAAGGGAATCGTGGTGGACCGATGGGTCAATCTGACAAACACCCTCTTTCGGAAAGATTGGAAACGGAAAAAACGGGTAAGACGTTATACAAAGTATTTCATGGGGGCCACCAGTATGTTTACTGTGGATCAGGGCCTGCGTTTTGCAAAGCAGAAATACGACGGGATCATTCATGTAAAATCCTTCGGCTGTACTCCCGAGATGGATGCCATGCCGGTACTGCAAAACATCAGCCGGGACTATAAAATACCGATCCTTTACTTCACCTTCGATTCCCAAACCAGTGATACAGGGATTCAAACCCGCTTGGAAGCCTTTTATGACATGATTATGATGCGTAAAGGAGGACTACTATGAAAACCGCTTATTTAGGTATCGACGTGGGTTCCATATCCACCAAAGCCGTACTTATCGATAAAAAAAATAAAATATTGGCCCGGGATTATCTCTGGACCGAAGTGGATCCCATCGGCACCGTAAAAAAACTCCTGTACTCCCTTTCCGATCAATTGGCTAAGATCAACGAACATCATCAGGATAACCCCTATCAGGTGCAAGCCGTGGGCACCACAGGCAGTGCCCGGCGATTAATCGGCAGTATAACCGGAGCCTCCGTGATTAAAAATGAGATTACCACCCACGCCATCGGCACCACTTCCCTGTACCCCGAAGTACGAACCATCTTTGAAATCGGTGGCCAGGATTCGAAAATCATTTTAATTGAAAACGGAATTGTGGTGGATTATGCCATGAATACCCTCTGCGCCGCGGGCACGGGAGCTTTTCTTTCCAGTCTCGCCCAACGGTTGAACGAAAAGGTAGAGGACATCGGAGAAATTGCTCTGACATCGGATAATCCCACCAGACTAGCCGCCCGTTGCAGTGTGTTTGCCGAATCCGACATGGTGCATAAAAGCCAGATCGGCCATTCCAAAAAGGATATTATCGCCGGGATCTGTCAGTCCGTAGTGACGAATTACATGAATAATGTGGCTAAAGGAAAACGGATTATTCCTCCGATTATTTTCCAAGGGGGAGTAAGCAAAAATATTGGAGTTACCAAAGCCTTTGAACGGACCACGGGCCATGAGATCCATGTGGATCCCGACTCACACTTAATCGGCGCATTAGGTACAGCGATCCTTGCAAAAAATTCCAAAGACCCTCGCCCCTTTGATTTTAGAATTTCCGAAGCGGACTTTCAAACCAAGGGGATAAACTGTGACAAATGCGCCAACCACTGCGAAGTCATTGCCGTTTACCAAGATGAGAAATTGATTGATGCCTGGGGTAATAAATGCGACCGGGGACGGGTTATTTAACGACGACTTCGAAAATGAAGGGGGTACAATCATGGATAAAAGAATTTTTCAATTAAAGCTCTTTGGATTTATGCTGGGGGTTTGGTTGATTTTTTCCCTTAGTCTTACCCCTAGCAATATTGTTATTGGAGGCCTGTTTTCCTTATTGGTGGTGTTATTATCGAAGGGGGCCTATTATCATGAACAGGGCTCTTTTTTTACCCTCCCCTCCTTTTGGCTTCTATTTCGTCACAGCTTCCGACTTATTTTAGATATGTACTATTCCGGATTTTGCCTTTTGGTGACCATTATCAAAGGCAATGATGACCCCATTATTTTTTCCATGGACTTGGAGAATAACAATTTATTTATCACCACCTTGATTGCCAACTCCATAACCCTTACTCCGGGAACCATCACCTTGGATCAGCGGCGAAATCGCCTGTTGGTTCTTTCAGCCAAAAATGATTTTCAACAGGGTAAAACCATAGAAAAAGATATTAAAACCCGACTGGAACAGCCCTTTTTAAAAGGAGGGATTCGATGATCGATTTTACCATTTTCCTTCTTCTCCTGGCGATAGGAGTCATCAGTATAAAATTCATTTTCAGCCCTACGATTTGGGAGCGGATCCT
>PWEO01000073.1 GCA_003553525.1 Clostridiaceae bacterium | reverse complement strand
GGAATTGATCCATAAGATAAGAGGCTATCCGTTGTTTTAAACGGTCATAAGAAAGGATTCGAAACTTGTTGCTCATCGTCCAGACCTTGTTGGAGAGAAGGCCCATCAGATTTTTTAAGAACTCCGGCTTCAATTTGCACAATCGTAGAATAGCAGTTTGCCAAATGTATAGAATCACAGTGTTTTTCATTGAAAACAGAGAAGAGGGAAAATGCTTATGATCGGAGAAAATGATGACTTCTCCGAAGTAATCAAGGTCGGGTTTGGATAATACATAATGTCTGTGGCAAGATTTTTATATTACGATGAATGATAAATAGGAGGTGAGAATATGTGAAAAGTAAGGGGAGAGGTCATGAATAAAACCGGGACAAGAGGAGTTGTGCAAGGTTTTTTTATTGTTATTTACAATTCTGGTTCTGCAAGGAAGATTTCAGGCCTGGATCATTCTTTTAGGGCTCGGAATCCTGGTCAGTCTTTTCTTTGGAAGGCTATACTGCGGGTGGGTATGTCCCATGGGTACGGTGATACGATTGGAAACCCAGCGATTTGAACTTCAGATTTATCTGATCGCTTTTCTAGTTCTCCTTGCAGCATGCATCTCATTGCTTTTCAGAGAAGAACTATGGCACAAAATTTGTCCACACTGAATTGACAGTAGCTTAACCGCAAGGGTTCATAAGTTCAAAGTACGAGAAATGACTATTGATAAAGAACGCTGTATCGGATGTGGAAGATGTGAACAGATATGTCCTAATTTGAAAGGAGTCTTAATATGTTCCCCATCACAAAGTACCCGTGGATGTGTTTTTCTACATCTAATGAGTCATTTCGATATGACCAAAGAAAAGCGGGAAGCGGTGGAAACCTACGATGAACAGGTTTGTTTATCCATTGGAATTGAAGACGCGGAGGATCTAATCGAGGATCTGGATCAAGCCCTGGGTAAAGTGAAAAATGATATTAGAGTGAACCCGGAGGTTCGGTTCGTAAGGGTTTAAGCTTAAGGCAACAAATTGCATTAACATTTTTTCATGAAAAGACCGCCTCAAGTTCACATCATTCGATGGAGCTTTAGGCGGTTATCTTTTACTTCTCATGATTAAGTTTTTATATAGCTTTAATATTTTATCCGAAGAAGTTTCCATAGTAGAAGGTCTCCTTCGCTTTTTGGATATCTTTTTCCACTTCTCTATGATTTAAGATCTGTGCTACTTTATCATGGGCTTTGTTAAAGATTAACGTAAGTTTTCGGTTATTTGCTTTATCTATGGTTACGTTAAAGGTTTCATTTTGCGCTTGTAAAGTTTTCTCCATTTGTTCTCCCTCCTTTATCTGTTCAATTTTGGTGGTAATGGTTTCAAATCCGTTCATTTCTAAAATGTTTTCCAATGTAATCGCTCCTTTTTTTATATTTTATGTAGCCTTTGATCTTGTCTATATTATAGTATGGATGCTAAAGTGAAATAACCGTCTAAGGACTTCTTTTAAGTCATCCTAGAGGGTGTTTTAAACTCCGTCTTTGGACGGAGTCCGTTGGAAAGTATTATGAGTCATTCAAAGGAAAAAAATATCAACTTAAAAATAGCTGAATATATTTGATAAAATAAGAGGACTTAGAGCATCTGATGAAGAATTAATATAATGTAGACGTACTCAAAAGATAAACATCACTGAACTTGGTTGGAGGGTATGGAATGGATAAACAAAAAGTGATCGTAGAAATGAAGCAGGTATACAAGGATCGACCTCAAAGCATTGAACACACCTTGAGGGTATTGAATAATGCTGAAGTAATTATGGCGGAGGAGAATCTAGCCGATCAGGAGCAAGAATTAATGGCAATTGCCGCAATACTGCACGATATCGGAATTCCCAAGGCGGATTAAAACTAATAAAAAAGGAGTTATGAGCCATGAATAAGAAAAATCTGCAAAAGGTCATCGAATTACGTCACCTATTGCACCAGCATCCGGAGTTGTCGATGGAGGAAAAATGGACAAAGAAAACCTTGATTACCTTTTTAAAGGAGCATACGAATCTTGTGATTCAGGATCGGGGACAGTGGTTTTATGCGGCATATCAAAAGGGTAAAGAATACAAAAATATCGCTTTTCGAGCGGACTTTGACGCGATTAAAGTGGAGGAGGGAATAGAACTGTCCTATGGATCTAAAAATCCCGGAGTGGCTCATAAATGCGGGCACGATGGACATTCTGCAGTCTTAGTGGCATTGGCCATGGAGGTGGACCAACAGGGAGCGGACCAAAATGTGTTCTTTCTTTTCCAACATGGGGAGGAAATTGCCAAGGGTGCGGCGGAGTGCAGAGAAATTATTGATGAAGAGGAAATTGATGAAATTTATGCGTTTCATAATAGAAGCGGCGCCCCAAGACATGCCATTCAAGTAATTGACGGAACTTCCAACTTCGGATCCGTGGGAATGGTAATTGAAATGAAAGGTTCGCCGACCCATGCCAGTCAGCCGGAATTCGGAAAAAATCCGGCCTATGCCATTGCAAGAGTGATTACGGGACTAGAAAAGGCAACAAAGGAAGCCGGCAGTCAAGGAATGCTACTAAGTACTGTGGTGGGTGTAGATGTTGGTGAAGAGGCATTTGGAATCGCTGCGTCAGAAGGGAAACTGTTAGTTACCTTAAGGGGAGAAATAGAGGCGGAGCTGGAGCGTTTATTACGGGCGGTGGAAAAAAAGGCCGGCATTGAAGGAGCCGCCGACGGACTGGACGTAAAAATTTCCTATGAAGACCGCTTTCCCGTTACATCTAATAATAAAAAAAGTGTGGATAAAGTAAGGCGGGTTGCCAAAGAACAGGGATTAACCGTAATTGAGCTGAAGGAAGCCATGCGGGGATCCGAAGACTTTGGCTATTATCTGGAAAAAACCAAAGGGGCTCTGTTTTTTATCGGTAACGGAGAAGATCATCCGGAAATTCATACTGAAGAATACGATTTTCCTGACGACATAATAGAGACTGCAGTAAATATGTTTATGGGTTTACTCAAGTAAATCGATAAGCTTATCAGTAATTTTTTCTGAAAGCAAATATACCTGATGGGTATCATCGACCACTATCCCCTCTTGCGGAGAAACTTGCATCAATAGTTCAGCAAATATCAATAGGGTTTCTTCATCCTATTCAGCTTACCGATTAGACGGAAAGAGGGATACTTACAAAAAAAGGCATATTATTTAGAGTTCACAAGTATAATAAACACTTAGGAGGGGACATAATGTCTTTTGAAAAAGTAAAAAACTATTTTAGCGAAAAGGGTTTACAGGACCGAATTAAGGTTTCAAATACTTCCAGCGCAACAGTGGATATGGAAGCAGAGGCCCTGGGATGCAAAGCCAAACAAATTGCAAAAACCCTGTCATTTATGGTGCAAGGGTCTCCGGTGCTGGTCGTGGCCGCCGGGAAAGTAAAAGGGGCTAATAAAAAATTCAAAAGTCGCTTCTGCACCCGTCCGAAAATGATTCCGGGAAAACTTGTAAAGGATGGGATTGGACATGATGTGGGAGGAGCATACCGGTTATGAAGAATGCGTGGATCTGGGTTTAATGGAATCAAAGAGAATGAATATTTAAGATGCTATGGAAATAGAATCGAAAAAACCAATATAAGTGATACTTATGAACCATGCTAAAGTCTTATTTTATCTTTGGGGTTATATTCGATATAATGATATTAATAAATAATTAACAAGGTGACTGCAATATATAATATATCAGATCGTTTATAGCGGATAGTCCTAAGATAAAAAGGAGGATGACAATGAATAATGAAAAGAAAAACATAAGCCGAAAAGATTTCTTAAAAGGAATGGGAACCACATTAGCAGGAGCTACCTTACTTGGAGGTATGAGCAGTGTTCTTATAGGATGTAGTGAAGAGGAAGTTGCAGAAGCCACTAAAGAAATGGGATTAGATCCGGAACAGGTTGGTTATCCCGTTGCCTATGCGCGAATGGACCCGGACAAAGCAGCGGAAAGAGCATATAAGTATTATAAAGAAAAAGGCGGATGAGGGGTCGGTACAGCCGAAGGTCTTTTCGGCTATTTAGCGGAAGAAGTAGGATATCCTTACAATCAAATCCCAACAATGATGTACCGTTCATTTGCAGGAGGGTTTGCTTTAGAAGCCTCTTTATGCGGAACCTTGGCAGTAGCGGCAGGTTTTATCGGTTTGGTTGCCGGTGATAAGCAAAATGCATTGGTAAAAGAACTTTTTGACTGGTATAAAACTGCAGAATTGCCGGTTTATAATCCGGATTTCCCTGATCACGAAGTTACTATAGCAGAATCCACATTATGTTATGATTCCGTGTCAAAGTTTATCCAAAAAGAAGATGTCGCTTTCGGATCTCCGGAAAGATCCAGCCGTTGTGCAGGGGTTGCTGCGGAAGTCGTTCGAAAAACTGCAACCATCCTAAATCGGGAATTTGCATAAAATAAAAAGCAAAAGAAACCTATCGGAATTTAAGTCCCCTTCAGTTCTGATAATAGGAATACGAGACCATGATATCGAAGATCCT
>PWEO01000103.1 GCA_003553525.1 Clostridiaceae bacterium | reverse complement strand
TGTCCTTTCTTATCGTCGGAATGCATATGAAACCAGGTATCGGCAAACCTTCCGATGTGCTCGCCCTCTTCGTAGTAATCCACCCAGAATTTTAAGAACTCTCCGGTCTCATCGGTGATTTCTACATCAAACACTTCCACATGATTTACCCCGACGGCGTTAAGGAGCCTGTTCTCATCGTCACTTAAAGCTGTTCTTTCAATCGTTCCCTTTTTCACCCCGCTCCCATCGGTATCTTCATTTTCTTCGTTGCAGCCGGTTAACGCTATGGCCCCCAGCAATAATATCCCGATCAGCAGACCGGCAAGTAATCCGTTCTTTCCCATCATTTATTTTCCTCCTTATTTATCGGCTATCCGATTTCTCGGCGATTAAAACGATTTGGTATCGTAGGCGCATCTCCTGTCGTATCATTACGCTCATCCAACTTCTTATAATATTTATTCGCTATGTGTGCATTTTTTCCCTGCAAGGTTTTATAAATGAAAAACTTTGGCCCCAATCAAGAAGACCAAAGTTTATAATGTCTAGCCTGTCACTGACCGGTGCAACTACTACCGCTGGTATAAGAAGCCCTCAAAAGAAGCATCAGGTTCAATTAGGAATTCCCCTTCCCGATCAATAACCGCCGGTATTCCCTCCAGATAAACGATGGTGTATCCGTCATCAAAGAAGCCCATGGTACCCCGGCCAAAACCGCCCTCAATCAGATTATGCAGGATGGTATCAAACCGGTGCTCAATTACAAGTTCACCGTCCCGGTCCATGTAGCCCCATTTATCGCCTTCCAATACTCCGGCCAGTCCATTGGAAAAAGCCATGGCGCCCTCAAACTGCGGTTCCATTTCAAAGTCTCCGGAATCATCGATATACCCCCACAGGTTCCCTTCCTTTACGGCTGCCAGGCCTTCAGAGAAATCCGTAACCTCTTCAAACTGCGGATCCACTGCGTATTCCCCGTCGGTGTTCAGAAATCCCCATCGACCCTCTTCTTCTACGGCTACCAGGCCTTCAGAAAAGCTTCGATTGCTCTCGAATTGGGGCTCAATGACGTATTCTCCATCGGTGTCGATATATCCCCAATGATTATCTCCCGGCTCCAATATTCCGTCGTTTTCCTGCACCGCAGCCAGCCCCTCGGAAAACGGCTCCACAAGCTTAAACGCCGCTTCTATTTCGAAGTTTCCCTGGGGATCAATATAGCCCCAAACAGGACCGGCGTCTTCCCTGATTTGAACCCCAGCCAGACCTTCGGAAAATCTTCGTGCCTGTAGGAAGCCGGGTTCTATTTCGTACTCGCCCTCTTGGTTAATAAACCCTACTTCTCCGCCGTCTCTTACCATAGCAAGGCCTTCATAAAAACTCTCGGCGGAAACAAACTGGAGGTCGATGACGTATTCTCCATCGGAATCTATGTATCCCCAACTGTCATCTTCCTGAACCGCCGCTACACCATGGGAAAAACTTCGGACATTGTCAAATCTCGGCGTAATTTGGTACTCCCCATCCTGATCAATCGCCCCGTATTCGCCGTCGGACATGGCAAATAAAAGTCCTTCAGAAAATAAATTGTTGGCCCCTTCATCACCGGTTTCCTCACCGCTACTCGACGTACATCCCGTAAAAATCACCAGCACTGCCAAAATCAATGCTCCTATAACCCCTGGTATTCCTTTTCTTTTTCTTTTTCTCATACAACATTCCCCTTTCAGTTATGTATTTATCTATAGGACCAAGCAGTCCTTTACCCTACAGCATCGCCTCCAGGTACCCTTATTAAATACACTTCTACATCCCCCTCTAAAAACCCTTTAATTTTACAAAATTTCCAACAAAAACTCTTCGATAGTTTTGCAGAGGACAGCGGGACGGACCTTTTGTCCTCCTGTTCCAAAGTCAATATTTTTCAGAATTGGGATCTCAAGCGGGAACGTTCCAATATGAGGTTTTCAAGCCCCCGTTTCTTTCTTATATACCCTTTCGATAATTCCACCTATCTTTATTCCACCAAAAATAGGGAGGCACTAGGCACCCCCTTAAATTCATCAGAAAAGCATATGATACTCAGAAGCTCTTATAGTAAACTTTGGTATTTTTGTCTTCCATATAAAACTCGCATGATGTTCACTTGAAATGGGAGTAAATTTAATCTCGAAATTTTTACTTTCCATACTCATTACAACCCTATCACCATAGCCATTTTTCGTAATTAAGTATTTATATAAGCTTCGATCTTTTCGATTCCTTCGTAAACACTGCGGAGAGCACCAAAAACGAGGAAAATATTTTAAGGGAGATTTCCAGCCAGAAAGATAAATCCCGTAATAACCAGACAAGAAACTCATTTATCGAGGTTCCCCACCAAATACCCATTACTGCAACTGCAAGTGTAAATTGCAGTAAACGGGGGATCCGGGAAGTCTCAGAGAGCGGCTGAAACTTCCGTCGGCCTGAGATAACATCTTTTATCAATCTCCGGAACCCTACAAATGAAACAAATAAAACCACCCCTAATACGATCTTTCCTCCGGTTTCAGCCACTTGAAATATGCGACTTATTCCCTGCCATTCTATTCCCAGATACTCAACCCAGTTATCCAGCACAGCCGCCAGAAGTTGCCAGCTGCCATTACTATTGGTCAGAATAATAATCCCGACACCCTTCTCCGGGATTCCACCTGCTATACTTCCACTGCCCGATCCTTCCCCTCCGTGAAATATCACCTGTTGATTATCCGGTAATTCTTTAATAAAATGTCCGAGACCGTAACTGTCGGAAAAGTACTGATACATTCCCGTGGTTTGAATCTCCGGTGTATGGAGTTTCTCAATGCTTCCAAGGGACAATATATCTCCTCCCGGATTTCCCTTCCCGGAATTTTTCATCCAGGCTCCAATAAATTTTGATAAATCCTCAACCGTTGTATAAAGTTCTCCGGGAGCTTTCACAGGCCCTACATTATGAAAGGGGACGGCTTCCTCACCCATCTTGTAATTGGTTACCGCCTCAGATTTCATCTCTTTTGTGACTCTGAATCCGGAATTATTCATCCCCAAGGGGGTTAGAATTTCCTGTTCCATGTAATCGGCATAATCATATCCCGAAACTTCTTCAATAATCAACTCCAGTACTGCAAAACCGGGATTCGAATAAACAAATGATTCCCCCGGCTCTTTCACAGGTTTCGCTGCCGGGCCTCCGGTTTTACCTGACAGACTTTTTTCCAAGGAAGGGATTTCTTCCTCCATGGCATGATAGTCATTGTAAATCCCCGACGGAAGTCCGCTACGATGACTAAGAAGCATTCTGACGGTGATTTTCTCTTCATCAAATTCAGTCTCGGGAAAACTCCATCTTGTCAGATAGTTTTCCGCAGGATCGTCTAAATCGATTTTTCCCTGTTCAACCAAATTCATTACTCCCCAGGCGGTAACCATCTTTGAAATTGAGTCCCCCCGAAATATTTTATCCGCAGTCATCGTTATTTCCTGTTCCCTGTCGGCAAGGCCGTAAGACTTAACCCTCTTTATTTCCCCGTTCTCCATTACGGCAATATTAGCCCCGGGTATATCGTATTCTTCCATCAGCAAGGGAACTTCATCTTCTAAATAAGCGGAGAAATCCTCCCATGAAAGGTCTTCCGCCATGGCGTTACCCACCGCAGAGTAAAGGAAAATAAGAAAAAGAATAAAAATAAGAACAGCCGGTAGATATCTGCCTCCCGAATATCTTGAATTATTTTTCTTCATTGCACTTCACCCCCTAATCATAATCGGGCTCCTCTATCAACTATAATCGAGCTTTCTTTTTCATCCATTCCCAGGAATAAACTGTCAGTACCAAAGCCAGTATAAGTTCCACTGCCATATTTATACCGTGAACATTTACGAATAACTCGCCGCTTAAATTACCCAAAGCGTGATATAAAACCGCTACAAAAGCCACCCTTCCGGTTTTGTTATACAGCCAGGCATAAATCGGAGAGCCGATCAGGATATTGATATGAAAAGTCCAAAATTCCGCTGTGCCTACACCGAGCTGGGACTGGTAGGTTCCCTCCATGAAAAACAGCGGCAGGTGCCAAATTGCCCAGAAAAAACCGATGATAAGACTCGCTGAAATAATCGGAACTTTTCTTTGCAGTCCTTCCAGTGCATAGGCTCTCCAACCGATTTCTTCCATGCCCCCAATGAGGACTCCGATAACCATAAAGACCGCCGGGCCAACTGCAAAAAAATCCACGTCATCAAACAGATAATTGTTGATCAGAATGGGGAGGATTCTTAACAGTAGCACCAGAAGAATTACGGATAAATACCATTTACTCTCCAATGTCCGGGGATTTAACACTCTTTGGATAAATTGCAAAGGAGTTTTGTCCAGTTCTTTATCCCAGTAGCCGAGCTTGATTAAAGTAAGTGATATACATAACGGACCGAGCCCACCCGCCAGCGTCAAAAGAACCGTAGGAAACTGCAGATAATTTTGACCTGTAAAGAACGTCATACCCAGAAAAACCCAGGTCCAAATAACCGTACCGACTAAAAAAGTCCATGGAGCGGGTTTGTTTTTCGTCAGCATTATTACCCTCCTTCGAGTCTCGCCTCACGCGTGGCCGGTTCTTTCGTAAGGTTTCAAGTACT